>DATJPP010000119.1:0-8805 GCA_035506355.1 Candidatus Margulisiibacteriota bacterium
CTAACCCATGTCTTAGGGCCGACTTTACCGTCTGGCTTAAGGTTATTCGCCTTCTGGAATGCCTCTATTGCCGCCTTGGTCTTAGGGCCGATCTTGCCATCTACTTCACCGGCGTAAAATCCGGCGTTCTTAAGCGCTGACTGTATATCTTTACCTGTAGGCTTATAAGGCCCTGCGGGAGGAAGCGGCTCCAGCTGTGCAGGTGCACCGGCGGAGGCCTGGACAGCCTGACCCTTGGGCGCGGGAACGCTTGTCTCTGGCGTTACAGCAGGGGATGCGGCATTAATAGTGCTGATGGTTTCAATGGACATAGGGACCTGCGACTCTTCCATCCCTGATTCTTTCTTGGCGCAGCCGAACATATAAATGCCGAAGAACAAAATGACAATAACCAACAAACTCTTTTTCATGCCTTCTCCTTTCTTGAATTCCTGTCTATCTCCCTAAAAGTGCTTTTATTTATTTTAACAGAATACGCACAGAAATCAAATAAAAAATTACATATCCCTCAACTGGGGATAAATTATATTGATGACAACAAAAAATAGCGCGCAGACGATTCCGCTGCTGGCTACCGTAACCGATACCCCGAGGGCATGGGCTAATGCCCCTGAGATAAGATTACCAAAAGGCATCATCCCGGCAAAGGTGAGCATAAAAACACTCATCACCCTGCCCCGGAATTTATCCTCTACCCTGGTCTGCAGGATAGTATTAATGAGCGAGATAGCGGTCACGCTGGCAAAACCCGTAAATACCAGGCTGATTAATGACAAAAGGTATGCTCTCGAGAGCCCGAATAAGATCAGGGATATAGAAAAGGCTATGGAGGAGAAGAAAAGGAACCTTCCCTTGTATTTAAAATCGCCCAGGCGGGCAAGGGTCAGGGCACCCAGAAGCGCTCCCGCTCCCGCAAAAGACATCAGCATCCCCAGGCCGCGTACGCCAACCTTTAAGACATCATTGGCAAAGATAGGCATGAGTATGACGTAAGAGACCCCGAATAAACTTACTACTGCGACTATGGTAACCAGGATCAGGATTATCCGGTTATCCCTGATAAAAAGCAATCCTTCTTTTAAATCCCTGTATGCTGTGCTCTTCGTAAGGGCGCGGTTATGATTCTCAGTCTTGATAAGCAAGAGCGCTGCGATCACCGCCAAAAAGCTTATCCCGTTTAAATAAAAACATCCGCTCATCCCGATAGAAGCAACCAACACGCCGGCTAGCGCAGGCCCGATTATACGGCTGGAATTAAAGGCTACGGAATTAAGGACAATGGCATTAAAGAGCTTCTCTTTACCGGCCAGCTCTACCACTACCGCCTGCCTGCTGGGCGCATCAAAAGCCATAACCAAGCCGTTGGCCAGGGCGATAAGCATGATATCCCTAGCAGTAATCAGTTTAAACTGGGTAAGTGCAGCAAGGAGAAATGCCAGGAACATGAAGGCAGCCTGGGTCGATATGAGTATATTGCGTTTATTCATCCTGTCTGCGAGCACCCCCCCGAACAGGGAGAAGAGGAATACCGGGATAGAGCTTAAGAAGCCGACGAACCCTAAGAGGAATGCCGAATTTGTCAGCTGGAATATCAGCCAGCTCAATGCTATTGACTGAATCCAGGTCCCTATCAGCGAGACAAACATGCCAAACCAGTAAATCCTGAAATTTCTTACCGTTAATGAAGAAAACATAGGGTTAGGATTTAACCACCGCTTCTCTGCGGCAGCGCGGGCAGAGGATCTTTGCGCGTTCAGCGCGGCTGAATTCCTGCGGTTCCTTTAAAGAGGCTTTTCCTCTGATGGAAAGACCCAGGTTAAGAAGATAAAAAAGCATCAGCGAGGAGTTGGAAAAACAGAGCGGCCCCAGCCTTTTAGCCACCCAGGCGTATTGGTCGGCAGGGAGAATAACTTCCTTACAACGCTCACAGGCAATACATTCCTTTTCTATTGATTGTTTCAAGTCTTCTCTATTCTCGGTAGTGGCAAAATCAAATTCCCGGGAAAGCATTATACCTTTATCAGTCAGGCAATTGGCCTGGCACTGTCCGCAGAATATACAGAGGTCCCAGTGCAGCGTAAAGACCCTGACCCACTTCCCCTGGCTAAGTTTATCTTTGAATTCAATGGCCCCCGTCGGGCAGACCTGGGCGCAGGCAGCGCAGCCAGTGCAGTCTTCCTGGTGGAAATAAGGCCTGCCCCTAAAAGCTTCGAAAGGCTTATGCGGCTCATAAGGAAAGCGGCTGGTATAGGGCCCCTTTACCAACGCCTTAATCGCCTCTCTTAGCTCACGCAGTTTAGGATAACGCATCTTTATCCTCTTCGTATTTATCGCAGACCGATCTCTCGCATAATTTTACCTTAGACCTGTGCGCGCTTCTTGCCAATACGTGCGCTGAAACAGGAGCGGTTAACAATAAAAATAAGATACATAAAAGCGCTTTGATTCCCGCGGGAGTAAACCCCTTAAATAAAAATAATCCGAAAAGTATACTGGATGTACCCAGGGTCACGCATTTTATGGAAGAATGCAGGCGATTATAAACATCCGGGAAGCGCAACAGGCCAAGGCAACCGAAGAAATCAAAAGCTAAACCTATAACAACAAAAACAACTCCTACCGTCTCATTCATCAAACCGCCTTCCTTCCAAATATTTACCCAGTGCCAGAATAGAAATGAAACTCTGCAGGGCCCAGGCGATGCCGATATCAATATACCATTCCCGCCCCGTGGGGATCCCCAGTATGGCGCAGAAACCCAGGATCAATATCCCCAGGATATCCAGCGCGACCGCGCGGTCTGCAGAAGTAGGCCCGCGTAAAATACGCCAGAGAGAAAACGAGGCGCAAAAGATAAGGATAAAAAAATAACGCTTCAGGAACAAAGACTGCCATTCCAGTAAAGAAGGTAACGGGTAAAACAGAATAAGGATAAAAATTCCTGAAACCGCGATAAGACCGGATAACCAGCGAATCAGTTTCATTCAAATATCCTTTTAAGTATGCGTTCAAACTTTTCCGTAATAATCCTGGCAGCCTCTTCGGGATCTTGGGTCCTGACTTCTACCCAATGGACGTACAAAAATCCGTTCTCTTTGTCTATGTCTACGGTCATCGTGCCCGGCTGCAAAGTAATAGTATTCGCCAGGAAAGTGAGGGCCACATCGGAACGAAGCGCAGTCTTTACCTTGACTATACCCGGCTTAAAAGGGAGCGCGGGGTGGATAACCCTGTATGCCCCATCGATGTTCGCCTTGATAGACTCCCAGACGAAAAGCGGAAAATAATAAAAAAACCAGAGGTAACGCAGCGGCCTCTTCAAAAAGAGCGTTTTTTCCGGAAAAATCTCCGCGGTCAAGAATGAAACAAGGAGACCCAACATAATACCCGAAAGCGTGTGTTCAATATCAATAGACCAGCTTAAGACTAACCAGGTAATTACTGCTGCAAAAAACAAGGGGATTTTTATTTTCATCTTAAAATGGTATCTTTGTAAGCAATACCTGACCTCAAAGAATCAATTGCCGCTTGGAGGAAAGGCTTGAACGCAGGCAATAGCAGTAGCCCCGAGAGAATACAGATCAATCCCAAAACCAGCATAGGGGCTTTCATTGTCAGCGGGACTTCCTTTATCTCTCTTAGCGATGTATCCGGAGCCCCCGAAAAAACAATGGTCTGGAATTTAAAGTAATACGCCAGGGTCACGATGCTGATTAAGGCAGCGATGGCAGCCATGCCAAAATAGCCTGCCTGGGCTGCCGCCATGATGATGAACAACTTGCTCCAGAAACCCCCCAGCGGGGGGATGCCGGATATGCCCAGCGAAGCGATAAGGCTGGTAGAGCCTGTGAAGGGAAGCCTGGTATTCAATCCGCCAAGCCCGCTCAAGGAACGCCTACCGGTAGAATATTCTATAGCCCCGGCATCCATGAAAAGCAGCGGTTTAAAAACAGCGTGATTAAATAAATGGAATAACCCTCCCAGTATCGCCAGCGGCGTTCCTATCCCTAAGGCAAAAACAATATAGCCTACCTGGCTGATGCTTGAATATGCGAACATCCGCTTAATATCGTCCTGGGCAATAGCGAGAAATGCGCCCAAAGCCATTGAAATAATCCCTAATAGCGCCAGAATAGAAAGTATCTGGGATGATATGCCTATGACGTTAAAGAATACCCTCAGCAAAGCATAAATACCCAGGGTTTTGATAAATACCCCGGAAAGGGTAGCCGAAACCGGTGCGGGCGCAGAGGAATGCGCATCCGCCAGCCAGGCGTGAAAAGGGACTAAAGCTGCTTTCATGCCAAAGCCCGCAAGAAATAAAACAGTTACAAACACAAGCAGAACCCCGGACGGCCTTCCGGAAAGCGCAACAGCCATATCCGCCATATTTAACGTTGAGGCATGGCTGTAAAGCAATGCTATGCCCAGGAGTATAAAAAGGGAGGCGAGGGAACCCATGATAGCATATTTGAAAGCAGCCTCCAGATCCTCCGCTTTGGTTCCGAAGGCTACGAGGCAATATGCAGATAGAGAAGCCAGCTCCATAAACACATAGAGATTAAACATGTCTCCACTTATGATTACCCCGTTCATCCCCGCTAACATAAGCATGAAGAGGGCGTAAAATTTCCATTTATCTGTGAACCGCTGCATATACCTGAAGGCATAAAGCATCACAAGGAGGCTCACTGTATTCACTATCACCAGCATAAAACCAGATAGGCCGTCTACGACCAGGCAGATACCCAAAGGAGGCGCCCAGCCGCCAACCCTGTAAATGATCGCCTTATGCAGTATTGCAGCATGGCAGAACCCCAAGGAAGAGAAGAAAAGGATGAGCGCGGTAAGAATGGCCAACAGGCATCCAAAAGGTTTTCTCCATTTTGCGAAGACGGCCGTCAGGAAAGCGGCACATAAAGGAATCAGCACTAAGTAGTATAACATCTTCAGCCTTTTAACCTCCGGATCTTGGTAATATCAAAAGTGCCGAATTTATCGTAAATCCTTATAGCCAGAGAAACCAGCACGATGGTAATCGCCAGCCCCACCGAGATAGTAATCAGGACCAGTGCCTGCGGCAGAGGATCAACCATATTTGAAACTACCTGGTCTTTGGAAAAAATGGGGGCCCTCCCGTACATCCTGTATCCTGTAAGTATGAGAAAAAGATTTATGGAGTAATCAATAATCCCCAGGCTGATGATTATCTTGATGATATTTCTTTTTCTTAAGACCCCATAAAGCCCTACGCAAAACAATACGAAAGATAGAAAATACAAGCTCAACCTTAGCCCTCCTTCCCTCGCGATGATAAAATCAAAACCAGGAAGACCGCAAATAATCCCGCGCCTACCAAAACGGAAGAAGCTATTTCGTAAAATGGTATGGGCCCTGCCGAAAACAGGCTGAAATTTTCAGACCCGCCAAAAGAGCGGTGGGACTGCCGAAGGCCAAAGCTTATAAACAACAAAAAAGCCAGGCCCCCCAGGCTTGCAAAAAAGAGAGCCCTCTCTTGGTCCAGCTTTTTTAATACCGCCTCTTTTCCGAAAGCGAGGATTAAGTGTATGAAAGAAAGCGCGATAATCACCCCGCCGGCAAAGCCTCCCCCAGGACCGATATGCCCCTCCAATACAATAAATATCCCGTATATAAGTATGAGACCTACTGTAAGCCTGGTGACAGTTTTAACGATCAGCGTCATCCCGCGGTGATTATTATTCATCGTTTCTGGCGGCCTTTCTGGTAATCGCCAATACCCCTATGACAGCGGTAAAGAAAACTGCCAACTCAGCCAGGGAATCAAAACTCCGGAAGCCAAATTTAATGGCAGTCACGATATTCTCCGAACCGGTATCTTTAAGAGCTCCGGCAAGATACTCCGAAGAGACCTTCATCAAGGGTGCCCCGAATAGCGGAAGCTCTTTTAATGCAAAGTAGGCAAAGAATAAGAAACAGGCGATAAAGGAGATGGTGGAAATCGTATTGAAAAGCCAGCGGCCGTCCTTTACCAGCGGCAGGTCCTTGTTGATGGTAGCGCGGATAAGGATGATAACGCAAATAATCTCCACTACCAGTTGTGTAATTGCCAGATTCGGCGCCTTTAAAATCAAAAAGGATAAAGATAACCCTAAGCCCACAGCGCTCAGCGCTATTACGCTTGAGATTAAATCCTTCAACTCCAGCGCCAGGATACTGGCACAAATCATAAACAACAAAAGCAAGTGCAGTTCCATTTAAACCTTCCTCATTTTATAAAAAACAGGGATACCCCCAGCATCCCCAGAAGCATCCAAACTAAATAAGTAGAGAGCACGCCATTGTGTAAACGCTGGAGGATAGAGGATAGCGCAAAGACTTTCTTCCCCTGCTGGTAGATATCAAACTCCCCGCGCTCTGCCCTTCTGTATACCTTAGAAAATGGGGCCATATCTTTAATGGTATTATAAAATTCGGTACCGGTAACCATATTCTCTTCCCTGGATTCCTGCTCGCCCCCCACAAAGGTATTATCCTGGCGCATAAAGAATATTTTTTTGCCTAATCTAAAAAACAGGAGGCCGAAAAGTAAACCTGCGATTATTAATGCGGTTGCCGCTGTCGGTGACCAACTGCCCATAAGAAGAGAGGCATCCATTTGCTGATAAAGGGATACCGCCGGAAAAATTAAATACTTCAAAGGCAGAACGAATGCCCATACCCCGAAGAGAACGCAGACAAATGCAAGCAGTACGCAGGGTAGCCACATAGAGAAGGGTGCTTCTTTTACAGCCTTAGACTCTGCAGCATTAAGTCTCTCTCCCATAAAAACGCCGTGCAATAACTTCATAAAGCTGGCTAAAGTAAGAGCGGAGCCGAACATCGCGGCTACAAGGCAAAATACCGCAAAACCTGAATGCCATATTGAGCCTGATCCGGAAATATCCAAAACCAACCCCTGATATATAAGCCATTTTGAGGTAAATCCGTTTAAAGGAGGTATGCCGCAGATAGATAAACTGGCGATCAAGCACGATATATAAGTAAAGGGCATGGGCTTAGCCAGGCCTCCGAGTTCATCTAATTCGGTCTTATTTGTGCGGTATTCCACGTTTCCGGCAGTAAAAAACAAACAGGATTTATATACGGCGTGGTTAAGCATATGGAAGATGCCTCCGGCTATGCCTACGGGGTTGCCGGTACCAATCCCTAAGACCATATAGCCTACCTGAGAAACTGCATGATACCCGAGCAACCTTTTAATATTATGCTGCGTCAGGGCCATCATTACTGCGGCGATGATGGTTGAGGCGCCTGCGAACATCAGCAATGCATTCATCGCTTTATTCATCACAAAAAGCCCCAGCGAAACCCTGCTGAGCAGATAAATACCCAGCAGTTTATCCAGGGATGCGGGAAGATAAGCGGTGACTGGAATGGGTGCTTTCTCGGCGCAGTCCGGGATCCAGGAATGAAACGGCATTATCCCTGCCTTGGCAAAACAACCTATAGCGACACACAAGTAAGCCAAGACTAACGGCCATCTATCCAACGGTAATTTTATGGCGCTCATTTGCAGGGTGCCGGAAAAACAAAAAATCAAGGCAATCCCCAAAAGCATCAATGCATCCGAACCGCCTACGATAATAAGTGTTTTTTTAGCCGCAAAAGCGGCATTCTCGCCGAAATTGATAAGCAGGTAAAGAGTGAGACCCAGGAAACCCCAGAATGTCAAAAGCAGGATGAGGTTATCTGCCAGCACAGCCGCCGCGGCAGAGAGGGCGGTGAGAATCAGGTAAAGATAATAAAGCCAAAGCCTGCGCCTCCCTTTCATAAAATGGGCTGAATACATACAGGTCAAAAGAAAGAAAACGCCGATTGAGACGGCTACAAAACCGCTCAGCTGATCCAGCCTGAATCTGATAAAAGATGAAAAACTATCCATTGGCTTTTGCTACCTTGAGTAAATTTCTGGCTATCTTTTTCGCATGATAATAAACGGCCGCGGTAAAATCCAGCATATTCAGGAACATATTGCAGGCGATAGGGCTGCAGAGCCCGTCAAGCAGCCTCTGGTTGTGCCGGCGGCGGTACTCATCAACCATCTTATCGATATGCCCTTCGCCTTTAAGCACTTCTTTTACCAATGTAAGTTTATTTTTTTGTAGTGCGCAGGCTATTTCATCAATGGTTGATTCTGTCCTGCGGTAGAGCTCTTCGTACTCCTTAACCGCTTCATCGCTAAAGAGGAGCCTCTCCTCTATCTTAATCTGCACCCTCTCCAGTATATCCTTGCAGTAGTCACCGATTAATTCCAAATCCTCCACCACATCAGTAAAAATAAGGGCTACATCCTTATCTTTCTTCTCCGAAGCAGAGTGGTTGAATTCTATCAGCTGCGAGGCGATCTCTTTTTCCAGCTCATTGAGTAAGCTTTCTTTCCCTAAAACAACGCTCAATAAATCCAGGTTATGCTCCAGGAATGCCTGGTGGGTCTTACGCCACATCTCAAGGGCCAAGAGGGCCATCTCAGCTATCTTCTTCTTGATCGCGCTAATCTCATCCACCTAAAAGCTCCTCTTTTATTTTATCGGTTTTCTCCTGACAAAGCTTGATCAGGTCCCATCCGTTCATCACTTTCTGATTATCCGACCTCCTGATGACTGCCAGCCTCTCGGTGCAGCAATAGCATGGGTCTACCGCCGCCAGGGTAATTGCGGCATCGGAGATAGTCCCGCCTACCGCGGCGACCTTATCCGAAGCCACATTCATAAAGCTGGGGGCGCGTATCTTATGCCTCACCGGGCGGTTCGTCCCGTCGCTCTT
>DATJPP010000120.1:0-7691 GCA_035506355.1 Candidatus Margulisiibacteriota bacterium
CCTTTATCCGATGCCCGGCTCTTAAGCCGTATACTGCCTACCTTAAGGTCCGAGGCCCGCGGTAAGGTCGCCTGGTTTAAGATAAAACGCAGCGCACTAAAGCATAAAAAGTTAGGCTTTGACCTGGGAGAGCATATCTTAAGTTTTGCCCGCGGGATAAAGGGAGTTGAGGTTGTCGCGGTTTTTAGAGAAAATCCGGGAGTCAAAAACGAGGTGAGGGTGAACTTCAGATCGCAGGGCAAAGTGGATGTAAATAAAATCGCTGCTTCATTCGGCGGGGGCGGACACCGCACTGCCTCTGGTGCTACCATCAAAGGCGATATCGATTCCGTCAGCCGCAAAGTTTTGGCTAAAATTAAAGCTAGCTTGAAATAGATTCAGTTTTGCGGGTCCTGTCATGGGGCGCTTCTCGCGCTATACGCTGCTCGAAGCATCCCCATGCCACCCGCAAAATAAGAGCTATTAAGAGTCATATAGGGGAGTAAGAAATGGAATTTTATAAGGCATTATTTACTGCGGTTGTTGGTGGGATCTCTGTCTATTATTTTCCGAAATGGATAAAAGGATTGTGCAATTATTTTAGACCAATACTAGTCTATCAATTTAGCGATAATAAACCAGATACTATGCCAGGAATTCGTCATTCTTTTGGCCAATTTGTGAAAGATGAAGAAGCATTAAGTAAAAAAGCTTGGGAGCATACTTCTGGGGGATCCGGTGGCGGGGACGCTACTTGTTTTGGTCCATATACTAAAGAAATTCCGTTTAGAGGGCGTTATAAAGCCCGCTTCAGAATAAAAATCTGTGGAATAAAAGATCAAAACACCGATATAATAAAATTAGACGTAGCTTATGGTAGTCGTGAGGGAGTAGGGATTCCGATTGTTGAAAAGATTTTAAAAGGTAAAAATCTTAACGATGGAAAATACAAAGATTTTGATGTTAAGTTTGAATATGACGGACAATCATTAATAGAATTCAGATGTTTTGTAATAAACCCAAGAAGGTATAATGTTGATAGAATAATCTTCGATAATGTTAAAATATTCATGATTGCTGATTTCGTTTAAAGAGATTTGGTACCATTTTGAGCGGGCGGGCTTGGCTGGGATTTCGAGTGACGTAGAGGATACCGAGCGGGCACGGTTCACCCGCGACAAAATTTGTCAGTGAGAGCGAGGCATCCGAACCGAGCGAAGCATTTCCACGCTGGGGAAATGCGAGCGTTCCCGAGAAACCCAGACAAGACAGACCGCAAAAACGAAAATTATGAAAGTTATTTACGGGATTAATAAACTTGGCAAATTAAGAAATCCGGTGGTGGCGATGGGGGTATTTGACGGTGTGCATCGCGGTCACCGCCTGGTCTTGAAAGCCGCAGTGGCTAAGGCCAAAGAGATAAAAGGAACAAGCGTTGTCCTGACCTTCTGGCCGCATCCGCAGAAAGAAGAAAGCATCTATTCTTTTAAACATCGCCTGAGTTTATTCAGCGGGCTGGGTATCGATGCCTGCGTAGTGATTAATTTCAACCGCAGTTTTGAGCGTATAAGCGCAAAAGATTTTATAGAAAAAATCTTGCTCCCGCGCATCAGGCCCGCCTATCTTTACGTAGGAAAGAATTTCAGGTTTGGCAAAGGGGCAAAAGGGAACCTGGGAACTTTAAGAAAATATGGCTTAAAGGTAAAGGCCTTTGAAGTGGTGAAGACAAGTAAAAAGATTATCAGTAGCACTTATATCCGCAGGCTGATTAAAAATGGTAATTTATATTTGGCGCAGAAATTATTATCCCGCCGGGTAAGTGTGCTTGGTACGGTGACTAGAGGCGAATCTATCGGCAGGAAGATCGGCTTTCCGACGGCAAATATCGACTTGCATCATGAGGTTACGCCCGCCAAAGGTATCTATGCTGTCAGGGTTATCTTAAAGGGGAGAAGATTAAAAGGGGCCTGCTATATCGGGACAAGGCCGACTTTCTCCGGAGGGATGAAAAAGAGGGTCGAGGTCCATATCCTCGGCTTTAAGAAAATGATCTATGGCAAAGACCTGGAGATCCAGTTCATAAAAAAGATAAGAGAAGACAGGAAATTCAACTCCGCAGCAGGGCTTTCTAAACAGATTAAAAAAGACATACTCTTAATCCGCAGCATATTATCCCACACTTAGCAACACCACAATATATGCCTATCTAAGCGTATCATATCCACTACTTGTTGTATTATAATAAGTTAGATTAATATTTTTCTTGACAAAGGAGGTGAATTTATCTACAATTGTGTTACAAAGTGGAAATAAGTGGAGTAAAGTGGAAGGAAACCAACCATGTTTTATGGAGAGTATTTACATTCCATAGACCGTAAAGGTCGTCTTATCTTACCTGCCAAATTCCGTGAAGTTGCCAAAAGCCATTTCATCGAAAAATTCTATATAACACGGGGACTGGATAAGTGCCTTTTTATGTTCCCGGAAGAAGAGTGGCGTACCCAGGAGAGCAAACTCAAGGGTGTCTCTTTTACCAAACAGCAGTCGCGCACCTTCAACCGCCTATATTTCTCCGGGGCGGTAGAGATGCTTTTCGATAACCAGGGCCGGATACTCATACCCCAGTACCTTAAGGATTTCGCCGAGATAAAGAAGGACGTGGTGGTCGTGGGCGTATCAAACAGGATAGAGATCTGGGCGAGGAATAAGTGGGAAGAATTCTACGGAAATTCACGGCAGTCCTTTGAAGAGATCGCCGAGAAATTGATGGATGTTTAGTGTGACGGAAGATAAACTTCATACTCCTGTAATGCTGCAGGAGGTTCTAGAATATTTAGATTTAAGCCCGGGTAAGTTGGTGGTAGATGCTACTCTCGGCCTTGCTGGGCACTCAAAGGCCTTGTTGGAGCGCATTTTACCCGGCGGCAGGCTCATTGGCATCGACAGGGATGAGGAGTCCTTGAAGATCGCCAGGGTCAAGTTGAGCGGGTTCGCTGATTCCGTGGAGTTAGTGCAGGGAAATTTCGTTGATATAGATAATATCTTAAGAAGTTTAAAGATCAATAAGATTGATGCAGCGCTCTTTGATTTAGGGGTTTCTTCCTTCCAGCTCTCCGACCCGCAGCGGGGTTTCAGTTTCCAAAGCAATGGCCCGTTGGATATGCGGCTGGATAGGAACAGCTACGTCTCCGCCTATGACTTGGTCAATAACCTCAACGAAGATGAGATCTCCTCGCTCTTGTGGAACTTCGGCCAGGAGCGCTGGCATAACCGCATAGCTCATCTTCTAGTAGAGGAGAGGCAGAGGCATCCCATTGCCACAACCAGTGAATTAGTCAGTATCGTGGAAAGGGCGATACCTTCGCGCTACAGGCACAGGTATTACCGCATACATCCTGCAACCAGGACTTTTCAGGCCGTGCGTATCGCGGTAAACAGGGAGCTGGAGATTCTGGAGGAGGCGATAAATAAGTCGATCGCGCTCCTTAATAAAGATGCCAGGATATGCGTAATTTCTTTTCACTCTTTGGAAGACCGTGCGGTGAAGTGGGCCTTCCGCAAGGCCGCTGCGCAGGAATTGATAAAGATAATAACTCCTAAGCCTCTGACCCCCAGGGAATCAGAGGTAAGGCTTAACCCTTCAGCCCGTAGCAGTAAGCTGAGGGTGGCAGAGAAATTATAAGATGAGAGTCTCTAAATTTCTTACAATCATAAGCTCGGTAACATTTTTTTCGCTACTTTATGTCTATCAGCAGACAGAGATATTCCGCCTTGCCTATGTAGGGGAAAAGAAATCCGTCCAGTTTGAGGATTTGCTTGATAAGAATAATATCCTAAGATACAATATAGGCAAGAAAGTCTCCCTGGTTGAGGTAGGCAACAAGATCGCAGGCGGCACGGATTTTCAGATGCCCGATTCTTACCGGCTGGTAAGGCTGGCACCTGTAAAAAATGCCTACAGATTAAGGGAAAAACCTTCGACTGAGAGCCTGGCATCCCGTATCTTCGGCGTAAAGAGAGAGGCCGAGGCAAAGACGCTCAATCCTTAAGATATCAATTTTAGTCCAAATATAAATTTATCTAATTGTGTATATAAGCAACTATCGCCGCAGGAACGAAGCGGTATTCCTGGTATTCTTTATTTTTCTTCTTGCTTGTATTGCCCGCCTTCTATTTATCCAGTTCTTCCGCGCATCCTACCTGGCAAATATCGCTAAAAAGCAACAAAGCCTCTTCGTGGAGCTTGAACCTTTAAGGGGGACGATCTACGATACTAACCTTAAGCCCCTTGCCTTCAATATGCCGGCGGACTCCGTTTACGCCTCTCCCAGCGAGATGAAAGATAAGGATAAAGAAGAGGCGGTGAGGCAGCTTTCTTCGATATTAAAAGTAGGCCAGCCTTACCTACGTGAGAGGCTGGAACGCAAGAAATCTTTTGTCTGGATAGCCCGCAAGATACTCCCTGAGCAGGCGGAAACAATTAGAAAGCTAAATATAAGAGGGATAGGTTTTTTAAAAGAGAGCAGGCGTTCTTACCCTAACGCCTATATGGCCGCTCATGTTATCGGTTTCGCCGGTATTGACAATAAAGGGCTGGAGGGGCTTGAGGCTTATTACGACAAATACCTCAAAGGAGATGCAGGATGGGCATTTTTCTTGAGGGACGCGCGCCAGAATAAACTTGATATCTGGGATAGGATGGTCTTGCCCAAAGACGGCTACGAATTAGTTCTTACTATAGATGAGGTGATCCAGTATATTGCCGAAAGGGAATTGGATAAAGCTTATAAATCGTCTCATGCCAAGGGTGCTTGCATAATTGTCATGGACCCGCATACGGGTGCGATACTCGCCATGGCCAACCGCCCGACATTCGATCTCAACAATTATACGCAAGCAGAGAAAGAGGAGATACGTAACCGTTCTGTATGTGATTTATTCGAACCCGGTTCGGTATTCAAGATTGTTACTGCCTCGGCAGCACTGGAGGAAAAGAGGGTAAGCGAAGAAGATAAATTTTTCTGTGAGAACGGTTCATACAGGGTTGGTCCGCATCTATTGCATGACCACCAGAAGCACGGTTGGCTGACTTTCAAGGGAGTGATAGAGCAATCCAGCAATATAGGTACGACTAAAGTTGCCCAGATGCTGGGCAGTGAAGTCATCTATCGCTATGAAAAGCTCTTTGGTTTTGGCACAACTTCAGGGGTCAATTTGCCGGGGGAGGTCGCAGGTATGGTAAAGGCGCCGCGTAACTGGTCGAAGATATCCATTGCTTCTATACCGATAGGCCAGGAGGTTGGGGTGACTTCACTGCAGTTGGCAAACGCAATCTCTGCGATAGCTAACGGCGGACAACTGATGAGGCCTTATATTGTACGGCAGATAAGGGACAGGCATGGAGAGAGCATAAAAGAATTTTCTCCAGCGTTGATTCAGAAAACAATAACCCTTGAGACTGCCTCCCGGGTTACGCAGATTTTAGAAGGAGTGGTAGAAGAGGGCACGGGGGTGTTGGCTAAAATGGAGGGGATCAGCGCTGCCGGTAAGACCGGGACGGCGCAGAAACTAGAGCCAAACGGCACTTATTCTCATAATAAGTTTGTTGCTTCCTTTATCGGGTTTGCCCCGGTTGAAAACCCCATGGTGGCTATAGCGGTCACTCTTGATGAGCCGCATCCCTATTACGGCGGGGTAGTGGCTGCGCCGGTTTTTAAAAATGTGGCCTCTGATGTCATAAAATATCTATTGACCAAGCAATCGCTAAAAGAGACTCTTTCGTTGAATGAAAATTAGAAAACTGATTGCAGTGCTAAAGCTGGCCAGGGTCCCCGTCTGCCTGAGTGATTTTCAGGTAAAAGGGATAAGCTGTAATTCCAAAGAGGTTAAAAAGGATTTTATCTTTGTGGCGATAAAAGGCAACCGTCAGGATGGCGCCTCTTTTATTGATGAAGCCATAAGGAATGGTGCCAGGGCCGTAGTATTGCAGGGAAGGTATCCCGGTGAAAGCAATTTAAAGAGTAAGGCGGACTTCATAAAGGTTGAGGATACACGCCTTGCCCTGGCAAGTCTGGCCACGGAATTCTACGCCAACCCTTCGCAAAAAATAAAGGTAATAGGAGTCACGGGGACCAATGGCAAGACGACGATTACCTATCTCCTGGAGGCATTGCTAAAAAAGGCGAAGTCCTCTCCCGGCGTTATCGGCACTGTCAACTACCGTTTTAAAGACAAGGTATTCTCATCCCGGAATACCACGCCCGGTCCGCTTGCACTGCAAGCGCTGTTGGCTAAAATGCGTAAAGCCAAGGTGGATTATGTTGCGATGGAGGTCTCATCGCATGCGCTTAGCCAGCGCAGGTGCGACGGAGTAAATTTCCATTCCGCGATATTCACCAACTTAACCCAGGATCACCTTGATTACCATAAGACGCTGGGGAATTATTTCCAAAGCAAGGCTCGGCTTTTCAGGGGTTTAAGCAGCAGTGCGTTTGCCGTCCTGAATAATGATGATAAATACGCAAGAAGGCTCAAAAGGCTGACTAAGGCCAAGGTTATCACTTATGGGATAGACGCATCTGCCGATGTCAGGGCAGTAAAAATAAACCTCGGTTCTTTCCGTACGGAATTCAAGGTTGTAACCAGAAGGGGCGAATTTGAATTATGCACCACTCTTATCGGACGGCATAATATCTACAATATACTGGCTGCAGTAACCTGGGCGCTTCAGGAGGGGATACCGTTACCGGCGATACGCCTTGCCATCGAGAATTTCTCTCTTGTCCCTGGGAGGCTTGAGCGCGTGCCTTGCGGGTGGCCTTTTTCGGTTTTCGTGGATTATGCGCATACGGAAGATGCGTTAAAGAATATGCTCACCGCTTTAAGAGAATTATCCCCAAAAAATATTATCGTGGTTTTCGGATGCGGGGGAGAGCGCGATAAGGGTAAGAGGCCGAAGATGGGGAAAGTGGTAACGGAACTTTCGGATTACGCGATTATCACCAGCGATAATCCGCGGTCAGAGGAACCCTCCGCTATAATAGAGGATATTAAGAAGGGTATAGACAGAAATAACTTTTGCGTGATAGCCGACCGCAGGGAAGCGATTGCAAAGTCCATCTCCTTAGCCGGTGAGGGGGATGTAGTGGTGATAGCCGGCAAAGGCCATGAAACTTACCAGATATTTAAGAACAAGACGCTGTACTTTGACGACCGGGAGGTCGCGCGGGAATGCTGGAAATCAGGGGAATAATAAGGAATACGAAGGCAAGGCTTACGGGCGGCAAAGCGGATATTCAGGTTGAAGGTATCTGCATAGATTCCCGCGTGATTAAAGCGGGGGAGGCGTTTCTTGCCTTAAAGGGCAGAAATTTCAACGGCCATGATTTTATTGGAGAGGCCGTAAAAAAGGGAGCTACCTGCGTCATAACCGAGTCTAAAGTAAGGAGGCAAAAAAACGGCGTTACCTATCTTTTGGTCAAGGATACTACCAGGGCTTTGGGCGATATAGCGCGGTATTGGCGTAATAAGTTCAATGCCCCGGTGATTGCGCTTACCGGCAGCAACGGGAAGACTACTGCCAAGGAGATGCTTGCCTGCCTGCTCTCTGCTAAATTCAAGGTGCTTAAGAATGAAGGGACTAAGAATAATCATATAGGCGTCCCGCTTACTTTACTGAAGCTTAATAAGTCGCATGAGATAGCGGTTTTGGA
>DATJPP010000121.1:0-10003 GCA_035506355.1 Candidatus Margulisiibacteriota bacterium
CCAGATAAACCTGCTGGTGTGTATTACGTTGGGCATTATCCTCTCATCGCGTGCCTCCCCCACATACATCTTAAAAGCTCCCGATAGGCCTTTCACAAAAAAGGAGAGTGCGACAATAACAATACCCTGGCCGCCGATAAACATAATCAGGTGCCTCCAGAGGTTATGGGTATAAGAGAGGTGATCCAGGTCCTGCACCAGGACCAGTCCTGTGGTGGCAAAGCCGGACATCGCTTCAAAACAGGAGTCCAGGTAAGATTTCCAGTGGCCGCTTAAATATAAAGGTATCGCGCCCAGAATCATCGCTACCAGCCAGGAGAGAGAGACTACAATCATCCCCTGCATCCAGTTCAAGTCGCTCTCGGTATAACATAATTTGGTCAAGAGTATGCCGAAGGTCAGGGAGATCTCCAGCGCAATTATAAAATCCAGAGTGGGGTTTATCTCCTGCAAGCAGAGCCCGAAGATAACCGGTACAAACATAGTCAGGCTTAAGCCGATAATAATCCTGCCTAAATAATACCCGATTGTTTTGGCATCTTCCGGAAGGGGCTTGAGTATCATCGCTTTAAATATAATACCAGGCAGATCAAAAACGCCATAAGCATTAGAGAGAAGGCGTACAAAACTTCAGTGGCGATGCCGAGGATGACATTTGTGGGGAGTTTTGTCTTCATCTCTAGAGCTTCCCTACCAGCAAATTCAATAATAATGGCTCGTTCCCTACCAGGGTTATGGCGATAACATCGTCGCCGGACTTTAAAACCGTGTTCCCCTTGGGAAGGATAACCTCTTCCCCGCGCAATATGGAGACGAGGACCGAATCCAGAGGCAGCTCGATATCTTTGACCTCTCTGTTTATCACCGGAGAATCCTGAGGCAGGTCAACGCGCACGATAGCGAGTTTTCCACGCTTAAAACTCATCAGGTTCACAAAATCCGAGAAAGAGACTTCTTCTTCGATAATCTTGGCGATAATCTTGGTGGAGTCTACCGGTACATCAATGCCCAGCTCAGAGAAGGTATGTTCGTTATCCGGGTTATTCACTCTCGCCACTGTCCGCTGCAGATTGAATTTTTCCTTAGCCAGCTGGCAGATAATCAGGTTATCCTCATCATCCCCCGTGACCGCGGCTAAGACATCTGTCCTGCTGATACCCGCCTCCTCCAATATCCGCGGGTCACAGGCGTCTCCGTTTATCACCAGGGCTTCGAGCTCTTTGGCTATTTCATCGCAGACCGCCCTCTCCTTTTCCACTATACTGACAGTATGCTTGCCGGCGATCAACCTCTTAGCTAGAAAGTAACCTACCTTACCTGCCCCTGCGATTATAATAAACATCCTGCACCTATAAGGCGGTTATAAAATAAGTCTTTCTTTCACTTTTTTAAGGCTTGAGACCTTTACCACGCCCATTAATACGTCTTTATTCTTTAAAAGAGTGGCCGGCTCAGGGATAATATCCCCCTGCAGTCTCCTGATGGCTGTAACTATAAACTCTCCCGGCATATTAAGTTCCTGAACAGTCTTTCCTGCCAGATTATTCTTCACTTCCACCTCAATTACGCCCAGTTCCTTGGTCTCGATCAGGTAACTGGAGAAACGGCTCTCAATTATCTTATCTCTGAGCATCGCCGCAAAAAGCATCGTCCCGCTGATGATATCCAATCCCAGGGCAGCATAGATATGTGCGCGCTGCGGATCGTATACGCGGGCAAATACCTTGGGTACGTTGAATATCTTTTTGGCTACCTGTGCGGAGATGAGATTGGTATTATCGCCATTGGTAACTGCGCAGAAGGCGTCCGCCTTTGAAATACCTGCCTGTTTTAGGAGTTCCAGGTCAAAACCATTCCCTAGCTTAGTCAACCCGTTGAAGGTGCTACCGAGGCGTTCCAGGGAATCAGGGTTTTTATCGATTACCACCACATTGTGCCCTTCATTGGAAAGAAGCTTAGCCAGCTCCGAGCCGACCCTGCCGCAGCCTACGATTATCACATACATAACCGTCTCTTACTTTTTCTTGATGAGTTCTACTAATTTTTGAAATGCCTGGTTATCCCTGACCGCTAATTCAGCAAGAACCTTTCTGTCTAGATTCACCTTCGCCTTCTTAAGGCCGCTCATAAAAGAGCTGTAGGTCGTGCCTGCCTGTCTGCAGGCGGCATTGATGCGGGCAATCCAGAGGCTGCGGAACTCTCTCTTCTTGTTTTTTCTATCACGATAGGCATAGACTAAGGCGTGCATCAGGGCGCGCTGCGCCTGCTGGAATTGCTTGCTGCGGTCTCCCCAAAACCCTTTCGCCTTCTTCAATACCCTTTTTTTTCTCCTGCGCGTTGCTACACTATGTTTGATTTTAGCCATCTTTCCTCCTTAAAATCCTTCTCTAGATTACGGAGTGCCGTAAGGCAGCATCCGCTTCAGGTATTTGACCTGCCTGTTATCTGAAAGCGTGCGCCGCTTCCTTAAGCTCCTCAATCTCTTGGTTGTTTTGCTGGACGCAAGATGGCTCTTGCCGCAGGCAGGATACTTGATTTTGCCCGACTTAGTCAGCTTGCATCTTTTGGCGATACCTTTCTTGGTCTTTAATTTTGGCATAGTTTCTCCTGTCCTTCGCTTTATTAATTATAACCTACATTGTTTATCCTGAATATCTTATTTCGGGGCCAACACAAACGACATGATCCTGCCCTCCAGGGCCGGAGTCTTCTCCAGTTGAGCGTCGTTCTGGGTATCTATAATAAATTTATCTAGAATCTTCTTCCCAAGGTCTAGGTGCTCCATCTGCCTGCCGCGGAAGAAGAGGTTAATCTTTACCTTGTCTTTTTTCTTCAAGAAAGCGATTGCCTGTTTTACCTTGGTCTCGTAGTCGTGGATGTCGATATTGGGCTTGAGGCGTATCTCTTTAAGCCTGCCCTGCTTGGAATGCTTTTTGGCCTCACGCTCCTTCTTTTCCTGGTCGTATTTGAACTTGCTGAAATCTATTATACGACAAACAGGGGGATTGACATTCGGGGCAACTTCTACCAAATCCAGCTCGTGCTGATTAGCCAGTTCCAGCGCTTTCTGAATAGAAACCACGCCTAATTGACCGCCGTCCGGTCCGATGAGACGCACCTCCGGCACGCGAATCCTTTCGTTTACCCTGATGAACTTTTTTATAGCGTCCTCCTTTCAATTTTGCTTCGCAAAATTGATCCTCGGCGCCCTGACTGTCGGGGACAAATTTTGCTCTACCGCTTTTTATTGATCTCTTCTTTTGCCTTCTTGATGAAATCCTCTAACCCCATTACCCCCTTATCGCCTTCTGCTCTTTTTCTAACCGATACGGTATTATTCTGCGCCTCACGCTGTCCCACTATCAGGCAATAAGGTATCTTATTTAACTCAGCGTTGCGTATCTTTTTATCCAGCGTCTCATTACGGCTGTCTATTTCGGCGCGTATCCCGCTTTCCTGCAGCGCATACTGCGCCTTCACAGCGTAATCCCGGAGGGGGTCCTTGATAGGGATAACCTCCACCTGTATCGGCGCGAGCCATAAAGGCAGATCCCCTTTATAATGCTCCAGGAGCGCTCCGATAAAACGCTCCACACTCCCTAACAATACCCTGTGTAGCATGATCGGCTGCTTCTCTTTTCCGTCGGCATCCACATAAGAGAGGCCGAATCTCTTAGGCAGGGCGAAATCGCATTGGATAGTCGCGCACTGCCAGGACCTCTTCAGCGCGTCTTTTAATTTTATATCAATCTTGGGGCCGTAAAATGCCCCCTCTCCTTCGTTCACTTCAAAGGCCAGCCCCTTCTCTTCCAGGGCCCCTTTAAGCGCGTCAGTGGATAGCTGCCAGTCTTCATTCGAGCCGATATATTTTTGCGGCCGGGTGCTTAACTCAATACCCACGTCGTCAAAGCCGAAGGTCTTCATGGTATCAAAGACAAAATCGATCACCCCTTTTATCTCCGCGCGTAATTGCTCGGGGAGGCAAAAGATATGCGCATCATCCTGGGTAAAACCGCGCACGCGCAGCAGGCCGTGTAAAACCCCGGCCTTTTCATGGCGGTAGACCGTTCCCAATTCAAAAAGCCTTAGAGGCAAGTCTTTGTAACTTCTGGTCTTGGATTTATAGATGAGAATATGCCCGGGGCAGTTCATCGGCTTCAGCACAAACTCCCGCTCCTCGATTTTAAAGGTATACATATTCTCTTTGTAATAATCCCAGTGGCCTGACGTTTTCCAGAGCTCAGCCTGCATAATGTGCGGGGTAATCACCATCTGGTATCCGCGCTTCAAATGTTCTTCCTTCTCGTAATCCTCGATGATCTTGCGCAGGAGAGCACCCTTGGGGTGATAGAATACCAGGCCCGCCCCCGCCTCTTCATGGTAGATATCAAAGAATTCTAACCCCGGACCTAGTTTGCGGTGGTCGCGGGTCTTGGCTTCTTCCAAATTCTTTAAATACGCCTCCAGCTCTTCTTTCTTCTCAAAACAGGTCCCGTAAATCCTCTGGAGCATGGGGTTAGTCTCGATACCGTGCCAATAGGCGCCGGCAATCGAGAGCAACTTAAAGGCCTTGATCTGGCCGGTGCGTTCCACGTGCGGACCGCGGCATAAATCCAGGAAGTCCGTACCAGTTTTGTAGATAGAGATGCTCCCGTCGGCTAAGTTTTCAATAAGCTCTACTTTATAATCTTCTTTTAGCTTCTTAAATAACTCCAGGGCTTCTTTTTTAGGAAGTTCTTCTCTGATGAACGGCTCATTCTTTTGGATAATCTGGCGCATCTTCTCTTCAATGCGCGCTAAATCCTCGTCGGTAAACGGCCCATTCTTATCAAAGTCGTAATAAAACCCGTCTTCGATAGCCGGCCCTATGCCGAGCCTGACCTCTGGGTAGAGCTCTTTTACGGCTTCAGCCATCACATGCGAACAGGAATGTCGTAAGGTATCTAGGTCCATAATTTACTTTCGGGTGCATATGCACTCCGCTCGCTGCCTCGCTTATCGCTCGGCCACGCTCGCTTGAGTGCCAATATCTTTTTGCGACAAGCAAAAAGATATTGGGCAAGGAGGGAGTCGGACCCTCACAACCTTACGGTCAGCAGATTTTAAGTCTGCCGTGTATGCCATTCCACCACTTGCCCGCAAATTTTTGTCCCCGCCAACTATGGCGCGAGGAGGATAAATTTTGCTGCGCAAAATTTAAGGCGACGAGCGGATTCGAACCGCTGTATAGCTGTTTTGCAGACAGCTGCCTTGCCACTTGGCTACGTCGCCATATTTTTAAAGATTATTTTTGACTTCTTTAATAATAGCGTCGAGATCTGCCAGGCAGCCGACACCGACTTCTCCGCAGGCAAGCCTGCCTTTTTTTGGTTCTACAAACCCAAAGCCGTGCTTTTTGAGTTTCTGTATATTATCCTGCACAATCTTATTTTTGTACATCTGCTCATTCATCGCCGGAGCAAATAAAACAGGCGCCTTGGTCGCACAAACCACGCAAGTCAAGAGGTCATCGCAGATGCCGCAAGCGATCTTTCCTATGATATTGGCGGTAGCCGGAGCGATAAGTATCAACTCCGCTTTCTCCGCCAGAGAGATATGTTCTATATCCCAAGCCTCCGGCAACTCAAATAAGCCGCGGTAGACCTTATTCCCGGAGAGGCTCTGAAAGACTATGGGTCCAATCAACTCCTCCGCTTCTTGCGTCATCACTACGGTTACAGAGAAACCTTCGCTCTTCAATCTACGCACGATATCGCAAGCCTTGTAGATAGCGATGCTGGCACTTACTCCCAAGATAATTGTTTTTCCTTTGGCCATTTTTGTTATTCTTTCTGTTTCAACTTTCTGCAAGATACCTGACCCTCGGAGATCTCATGTAAGGCAATGGTGGAAGGCTTAAGCGAAGCGCTTGTCTGGGCCAGCCTGGGCTGCCCCTCAGCTATCTCCAAGGCCCTCTTGGAAGCTAATATCACCAGTTTATACACCGATTCGCAACTCTTATCTACAAGTGTCTCTAAAGCGACGTAAGGCATATCAGACCCCTCTCGTTTTGTTTTTAATTTCCTTTAACACTATCCGTTCCAACCGCTTCACCGCCGGAATAAAATTCTTATTCACCAGAGAATAATCGTAATGCTTCAGGCCCAACAACTCTTCCCGCCCCAGCTTGAGCCTGCGTCTGACCTCATCTTTCAAGGTCTTACTGCAGCGCTTCTCTATCCTTTTTTTGAGCGTATCTAGAGAAGGTGGCCTGATGAATATCGTTACCGCGTTATCGGGATAAAGCCTTTTGATGCGCAGTGCCCCGCGCAAGTCCAGGCAGAGCACTATATTCTTCTTTCTCCTGAGCTGTTTTTCCAGAAAATCCTTGGGTGTTGCGTAATAATAACCCAAATACCTCGTCCATTCAAGAAATTTCTTATCGCGCAGCCCCTCCCGAAACTGGCTGACCGTTAAGAAAAAATAATCCCTGCCGTTCTTCTCGCCGGATCTCTTGGGCCGCGTGGTTGAGGAGACGGACTTAACCAGGATTTTTTTTAATTTTGCGCTCTCCAGGAGCGCGCCGGCAAGCGAAGTCTTTCCGGAACCCGAAGGCCCGGAGATAACAAAGACCAATCCCTTCATCGCATTTATCCTTACTCTACGTTCTGCACCTGTTCGCGGATTTTTTCTATGCGGCTCTTAATCTTTACTACCCTAGCAGAGATAGCCGGGTCAAAGCTCTTGGCAGCAGAAGTATTGGCTTCGCGCTGCATCTCCTGGGCGATAAAATCCAGCTCCTTACCTACAGCATCCTTCTTCAGCAATTTCCCGGTAAAATTACGCAAATGGAATTCCAGCCTCTGCACCTCTTCGCCTATATCGGTTTCTTTCAAAAAAACAGAGCGCTCCTCGTCCGAAGAGCACCTTGCAACCCTATCCTTGACTAGCCGTTTGAACCTCACCTTGACAATAGCCAGGTCCTTCTTAAGGGCCCGGGCGTTATCGATCAAATAAACAAACAGGGCCTTCCCTTCCTTCTGGCGCGTCTCAACCAGTTCTTCTACCGCCTCTCTGACCGCGCTCTTGAGCGCCGGGTAAATCTTCTCTTTTGGCGCCCTCTTCTCCTCAACAGACAAAACTCCTGGCAGATGGATCAAGGTATCCAGCCCCACCTCCCCCTGGAGGGCAAATTGGCTTTTTATCGCCCTCAGGCTCTTTAGGTAGTTTCTCAATAAAGGCTCATTCACCGAAACCCCCGAGCTCCTTAAGCCGCTGATATTCACCAGGCAAAAGACCCTCCCTCTTTTAATCCTCCCCTCAATTATCTTTTTAATCTCGTCTTCCAGGGATAAAAACCCTTCCGGAAGATGCAAGACCGTCTCAATGAACTTGTGGTTTGAGCTTCTCATCTCAACACTAATCTTGCCGTAAGGCCTTATTTCAATCTCCTGGCTGCCAAAGCCGGTCATGCTTTTTATCATCTTATCCCCAAACCGTCTTTTTGTGTTCTTTCTCGACGATCCTTTTAGTCGGATAGAGATCCACTATGATATCCAAAGGCTCAAACCAGAGTTTGATCTCCCGCTCCGCCTCTGATTCATTGGAAGAGACATGGATTACGTTTTCATAGACCCCCGAAGTAGTAATCCTGCCGTAGGAACCGCGGATGGAAGTAGGGTCTGCCTCCTCCGGGTTAGTCGCCCCGGCAAGTTCCCGGCATTTCTTTATCGCATCCTCCCCCCAATATACCAAGGCCATTACCTTGCGCCTGTCGTGCAACTCACCCTGCAGATATCTGATGATCTCTTCAAAAAAAGGCTTATCCTTTAAATGCTTGTAGTGCTCCTGGGCGAGCTCCCGGGAAACACGCACCATCTTGGCAGCGACGATTTCAAGTTTGGTTTCCGAGAGCCTGGTCAAGATATTCCCGGTCAAGGATTTTTTGAGCCCGTCGGGTTTGATAAGAATCAAGGCCGCCTGGTTCATGATTTGTTGCCTCCTCTGATAAAGTTTACTATCCTCTCCAGATCCTCCTGCGAATAAAATTCTATTAAGATATGGCCGCGCTTCTTCCTTCTGCTTATCCTAACCTTGGTAGCCAGGGCGTGCTGCAGACCCTCCTCAAGCGCCGCCAGGTAAGTATCCCTTCCTCCCTGGGCCATCCTGCGTTTTGGCGCTCTCGGGCGATGTAGCTTGATAACATTCTCCAGCTCTCTCACCGACAGCCCCTTGCTGATAATCTCCTGCGTAAGCCTGCGCTGCTCATTGGCGTCTTCTACTTCCAAGAGGGCCCTTCCATGCGCAAAGGCAATTCTTCCCTTCTTAATCTCCGACTGGATCTCCAAGGGTAATTTCAATAATCTTAAGGTATTGGTCACAGAGGCACGGGCCTTACCCAACACTTCGCTTATTTTATCCTGGGTAACTTGAAATTTATCGATGAGATACTGGTAAGCGTGCGCTTCCTCAATCGGGTTCAACCCCTCTCTTTGGACATTTTCAATAAGCGCCAATTCCAGGGAGTCACGATCTTCAACATCTTTAATAATTATAGGTATCTCATTGATATTCAAAGACTTAGCAGCACGCAAACGTCTCTCTCCAGCAATTAACTCAAAATAATCTCCTTTTTGCCTTACCAACAAGGGCTGTATTACCCCTTTCTCTTTGATGGACTGCGCTAGCTCTTCTATGCTTTGCTGATCAAAATCTTCTCTAGGTTGAAAAGGATTGGGCTTAAGTTGATCAGTTTGGACATAAATAATCTCGTCTTTATGGGAATAGGTGACTTCTTTTTCCGGTATCAAGGCACTTATCCCTTTGCCTAACGCTCTTCTCTCCATTATGCCTCTCCTTCTGATAAAATAGGGCTGCTATTAATAGGTATTCCCAGAATCTCTTTACATAAGTCTTCGTATTTGCGTGCCCCTAAAGAATCTCTATCGTATAACGCAATGGGCTTGCCAAAGCTGGGGGCTTCCGTGAGCCTTATATTGCGCGGAATAACTGTTTCATAGACCTTCTCCTTAAAATAATTCCTGGCTTCCTGGATGACCTCCTTAGTTAAATTGGTGCGGTAATCTGCCATGGTCAAAAGTACTCCTTCGATTACCAGGCCAGGATTAAGATTATCTTTCACAAGCCTAACAGTATTAGTGAGTTGCGATAATCCTTCTAAGGCGTAAAATTCACATTGGACGGGTATAAGTACTGAATCCGCTGCACACAATCCATTGATAGTAAGGAGCCCTAGTGAGGGAGGCGAATCAATAATAATGAAATCGAAATTCTCTCTTTCTTTTTGCAGGGCCCGTTTTAACCTGTATTCTCTTCCCAGGGCACCTACTAATTCAACTTCAGCGCCAGTTAAATCCAGATTAGAGGGTGCTAAGAATAGATTGGATATTGCGGTGGCAAGAAGGACTTCTTTAATTTCCAGCTCTTCTAATAAAACGTGGTAAGTGCTTTTTTGGATACCGTGCTTATTTATCCCCGTACCGCTGGTAGCATTAGCTTGAGGATCCAGGTCTATCAGCATCACCTTCTTGCCAGCGATAGCTAAAAAGGATGCGATATTAATCGCTGAAGTGGTTTTGCCAGTACCGCCTTTTTGATTACAAACTGTTATTATTTTACCCATTGCTATCTATGTAGTTACGCAATGTTACACGCGGAACATCCTTGAAAGCTTAATTCATTATCGTTACTAATTCCCATTTTGTCAAGCTTTTTCTTGCCTTATCTAATACTCACTCTGACTTTAGCTGGCTTAGCCCCACGCATCCCAAAAAGACCCTTTTCCTCCTCGGAGAGTACTTCTATCTTGACTTTTTCGCGGGGTAAATGTAGTTGTTTAAGCGCATTTTTAATTGCTTCCTCTACAGTATTCCCCTCTACTTCAACGCTTTTTTGTGCACTCATTTTTTCCTACTAATTCGTATTTGATAAATCAACATTAGTGTGCTATTGATAAACCAATACAGGACCAAACCAGCAGGCATGCGATAGAAGATCAAACCAA
>DATJPP010000122.1:0-3105 GCA_035506355.1 Candidatus Margulisiibacteriota bacterium
GACGAAGAAGGAAAAAAGCACCAGTTTATGCAGGAATCTGCTCAATAAAAAGCTGTCCCTGGCAATAAAGGTGTGTGGTATCCCTAAAAGGACCCAGAGCGGCCCGTAACATTCAGTATACCTCTTCCAGATAGCGTGAGGGAAAAAGATGTCATTTTTGATATCCATCGGGGTGTGTATATAAGGATTTAAACCGTAGAGAGTGATCATCCTGGAACGTAGAGAATATTCGAAGAGATCGTGCGATAAAAGCGCGCGCGAAGTGCATAAAAACAAAAGGACTGAAAGCGTAGAGGCCCAGAAATAAATACCCAGGCGGCTACGCCTTAACAATGGCGCATCCAGCTTGATGTAATGACTCAGGGTAAGGTAGTAAAAAATAAAGGTCAGCGAGAATACCCCGATAATGTAGAAACGCAGATATCTGTTTACGGGAGGGAGGAATCTCTCGTTTACGAGGGGGTAGATATGCGGGATAAAATAAATGCTGACCAGCGATAAAAGAAACAGAAAGTGAAAAATGAGGAATCTTTTCTTGGAATCCGGTCCCATGGGCTTAAGAAATATTTTCCTTGATTCTTTTTAATGCGCTGCAAACAGAGAGAATATCTTTTTTTCGAAGAGCAAGCCCGGTTGGCAGATACAGTCCCTCCTTAGAAATACGCTCGGCAACAGGATATTTTTTATTTTTGACTGAGGGAAACATCTTCCTTATTACCGGCTGCTTATGCATTGGGACAAAAAAGTCCCTGGTCTCAATCCCCTCCCCGGATAGTTCTCTCCTTAAATCCTCCCTGCCCATGCCGAATTCTTTTTCGACGAGAAAAGCGTACATCCAGTAAACGCTCATTGCCCACTTTTCTTCCTCAGGCAGCCTTATCCCGGTTATCTGCTCTAAATTCCTGCGGTACAAAGAAGCAATCTCTCTTTTCTTGCGGATACTCTCATGTATCCTTCCTAACTGTGCCAGACCAACAGCTGCCTGCATGTTAGTCATGCGGTAATTATATCCTAATTCCGTATGCAGGAACCTTTTTTGCGTAGAATGAGCAAGGTCTTTTATCCTTCTGGCCTTCTGCGCTATCTTCCTGTTATCGGTGACAATCATCCCTCCTTCGCCCGTAGTTATTATCTTATTGGCATAAAAACTGAAAGCCCCGATATCCCCCAGAGAGCCGCACCTTTTTCCCTTGTATTCTGCCCCGTGTGATTCAGCAGCATCTTCTATTATGTGAAGGCCGTATCTGTGGGCCAAGATACGAAGAGGATCCATATCTACAGGATGACCGTATATATGTACAGGCATTATTGCTTTTGTCCTGCGGGTGATCAGGCCCTCTACCTGGCTGATATCCATATTCCATGTTTTTTGCTCGGAATCAACAAAGACTGGCCTGGCACCGGTATATATGACCGCATAAGCACTGGCGATCATAGTAAAATCAGGGATTATTACTTCATCACCCGCTCCGATATCAAGGGCTACCAGTGCCAGGTGCAGGGCCGTAGTACCGCTGGTAGTAGTTATGCCGTACTTTAAACCGCAAAAGCGGGCAAATTCCTCCTCAAACCGGCTGATAAACCTCCCCTTAGAGGAGATCCAGCCGGACTTAATACACTCCTTAACATTATTCAATTCCGGGCTCCCCAGAAACGGTTGATTAACCGGTATCATTTGTTTTATCTCCGATATATTCTTTATCATCTACCCCGGCATAAGGCCCCTGTTTTATCTCCAGGATCAGGCTGCTCTGCAGTATCTTTATCCCGTGGCCGGCATTAGCTAAAAGTATAGTGTCGCCTTTACCCAGGGTGCGCTTTGTTACAAACTTCCCCTTTTCGTCAAAAAGCGAGACCAGTATTTTACCCTTCTTTACATGCAGCACTTCCTGGGTAATTTCAACCTTACGCTGGATTATCTTATGCATGTGCGGCTTAATCACTGAGCCTTTCTCGTGCCTTAACAGACCTACCTGCTGCGAGAACTGCGGAGGGGTAAAAAACATGACACCCTTTGTTTCTACTTTATGAGACAATATCACCGCGATAAGCGTTCCTTTTCTGGATTTAATGAACTCAGGCATCTACGGCCTCCTTCTTACTATCCCCGAACAACCTCAAAGAAATAATCCTATAAATGTAGCCCAGGCCTAAAAGTGTAAACTTTATCGGTCCGGCCGACGTCTTTGATTCTCCCCTCTCCCTGTCTTTAAAGGTGTATGGTACTTCCTTTATCTTGAAACCCGCCTTCTTGCATTTGTAAATCAGCTCTATAAAATACTCTCCGTAACCTTCCCTGGCGGGAAAAGTAACCTTATCAAAAACTCCTTTTTTCAGGAAGATAAAACCACTGTCATAATCTTTTATCGCAAAACCAAGAAAGAGCCCGGCCATCCAGTTAATAACCCTGCTGGTAGCAACCCTGAATGACCCGCGCGCGTCTCTACCCCCGGATACATAGCGCGATCCTATCACAAGATCGTGATCTGCCAGATTCTTAAGCATCGCCGGTATTATTTCCGCAGGCATGCTCATATCCGCATCCATCCAGCCGACTATATCGCCGCTGGCCTCCGCCAGCCCTCTTCTTATGGCAGTAGCTAATCCTCTTTCCCCTTCCCTTCGTATCACCTTGATCTTGCCGCCGGAATACTTACCAGCAACCTCCCAGGTTAAATCAGGGGAATCGTCATCAACCACGATTATTTCCAGGGGTTGGTTAATATTCTTAAAAAGCGCATCCATGAGGTTGATTATATTCTTGGACTCATTATAAGTCGGCAATATAACGGATATCATCTGCATTTTATGAGCTAAGACCTAACTGTTTTGGAACCGTTAATAAGATTCTGGGGCTTGAGCATACCCAGAGAAGCTATAGTCCAAATTACATAATGGTTTACGATGGACTGGACCAGGCTGACTATAAGCCAAGACGAGAGGGAGAAAAATACTGCCAAGAAAAATGAGCTTTTATCCCACCCTTGACTTGAAGCGCACCGCTTCTTGATGACTCTAAACAGGAATACCAGGCCCAGCATAAAGCAGGCAAAGCCTAATGCCCCTGAAGCAACAAATGTCATAAGATAGGTGCTGTGAATGCCG
>DATJPP010000123.1:0-2641 GCA_035506355.1 Candidatus Margulisiibacteriota bacterium
GAGCCATTTTTAGAGCTATCTTCCAAAATCACAGCCAACAGGAGGGTCTCGCCGCCTTTTGCGAAAAAACAGGATTTCCTGAACATTAATAAGGGGATGAACCTGGAGCAGATCAGGTCCAACAAGCCGGCGCTCTTTAAGCCGGATATCAGCTCGGTGAAAAAGAAAATCTCTCTCCCGCCCGTAGATATGGATAAGATAGACAATCCCACCTATATAAGTTATTACCAGATAGTGCGCGAAAAGATCCGGCGTTCTGCCTATCAGAATTATACCAGCAGTGAAACAGGAGAAACCTATTTATCTTTTGTCGTCTCAAACGATGGATACCTCAAAGATGTGCGCTTGTCAGAAGAAAAATCTTCCCCCAGCCTGTATTTGCGCGAAATCGCCTTAAGGAGCATAAGAGAGGCCTCGCCTTTTCCCGCATTCCCCAAGGAGCTGGATTATCCCAAACTCTCCTTTAACGTGGTCATCTCCTTCGAAATCGAATAAGGCTAAGCTTTATGAATGTGTTGACACTTAGGGATTTAGAGGGTATAATATGGCTTCAAAATAAGGTATTTTAGAAAGGAGATGATTAGATTGCCGCAAATAGAAGTCAGAAAAGATGAGCCTTTTGAGGCTGCCTTGCGCCGTTTCAAGAAGAAGATCGAACAGGAAGGGATTCTAAGGGAAGTCAGGGACCGCAAGCACTACGAGAAGCCCAGTGAACGTAAAAGAAAGAGGGCTAAGAGCAATAAAAGATAAAGATGGCTTTCGCGCTTTCAACTTCCTGGAACGCCTTTCGCCACAATAGCGGCCGGAAGCTGCTCTTTGAAATAAATAAGCTTGGCTTTGAAGAGGTTGAACTAAGCTTTAACCTTACCGCTAAGATGGTAAAGGAGATAGAAAAATGCTGCCGGGATAATTTTATCCGCGTGCTAAGCCTGCATAACTATTGCCCCATACCCGATGGCTTAAGGAGGGAAGAGGCGCTCCCTGACTGTTACTCAATGGCCTCCTGCAATGAAGAAGAGAGGAAACTCGCCCTGCAATTCACTAAGAAAACAATAGAGACAGCAAGCATTCTGGGGGCAAAAGCGGTAGTCCTGCACTGCGGAAGGGTAGAGCTCCCTGATAAGACCAGGCGGCTGATCCTCCTCTATCAAAACAGCCTTTTTAATTCCGAGGAATTCAAGGGGCTAAGAGAAGAGATAATCTCGGAAAGAAGGAGCTCTTCCCAGCCCTTCTTTGAAAATACGCTCAAAAGCCTGGAGGTCCTTAACGCCTATGCCCGGGAAAAAGGCGTTTATCTGGGGGTCGAAACGCGTTTTTATTACCGGGAGATACCGACCCTTGAAGAGACGGGAATAATCCTCAAAAAGTTTAGCGGCTCCAATATATTTTACTGGCATGACACAGGCCATGCCCAGATCATGGAAAACCTGGGTTTCTGTAAACACGAAGATTATTTAACGCGTTACGGCGATGCCATGCTGGGGGTCCACCTGCATGACATTTTGTCATGCCAGGATCATATGGCGCCTTCACAAGGAAATTTTGATTTTAAAATCCTTAAACCCTACCTTAAGAAAGATACTTTAAAGGTAATAGAAGCGCACTACCCGGCAAACGCTGATGAGATAAGGAAGAGCCGGGAATTCCTAGAAGGGGTATTCTCTGATGCCGCTTAGGACCAGGGAAGCTGTTGTCGCGGGGCAATTTTACCCTGCCTCCGCTCAAAAATTAAGGGCCCAGATAGGTTCTTTCGTCGATAAAAACACCCCTAAGTCACCTACATTAGCCTGCATCCTCCCTCACGCAGGTTACATTTATTCAGGGCGGGTAGCGGCAGAGACAGTCTCCAGGATAGAGCTGAAAGAAAAAATCATCCTCCTGGGGCCGAACCATACGGGAGAGGGTGAGCCTTTCAGTATTATGACCGAGGGGGCCTGGCAGACCCCGCTAGGGGATATCCGGGTTGATGCGCTCCTGGCAAATAAAATATTAAATAATTCCAGAAACCTGGCCCAGGATTCGCTTGCGCATATAAACGAGCACTCTTTAGAGGTAGAACTGCCGATCTTACAATATTTTAAAAGTGATTTCACTATCGTTCCGATCGCCTTTCTTTCGGACGATTTGATGCGTCTTAAGGCCATAGGCAGAGAGATCGCCGGGGCAGTGAAAGATGAATTTTCAGCCAATTCAATGATGCTTTTGGCCAGCTCCGATATGACCCATTATGAACCTGAAAAGATAGCGCGGGAGAAAGACGGGTTGGCTATATCAGCAATATTGGAACTGGATGAAGATAAACTCATGGAGGTTATCCGGAAGATTGGCATCACCATGTGCGGATACGCTCCTGTCATCGTCATGCTTAGCGCAGCAAAGGCATTAGGCGCAAAAAAAGCGCAACTGGTGAAATATCAAACCAGCGCAGAGGAAACTAAAGACACAGCGAGTGTCGTAGGTTACGCCGGCATAATCATAAACTAAGGGAAAACCATGGATGAGATAAAGAAAAAAGAAGATGAGAGCTGGAAAGAAAAGGTAGAAAAGGAGAAAGAAGACTTAAAACAGGGTAAAGGTTTTGTCCCTCCTGATCCTGATTTCAGTTTTTTTGTCACCACATTATCCATACAGGCTTCTATCG
>DATJPP010000124.1:0-3796 GCA_035506355.1 Candidatus Margulisiibacteriota bacterium
TCAATTCTTTGTCCCTTTTGCGTCCGATATACAGGAAGACTGCCTGTTACGGCCATTTCGGCAGGCATGAAGATGTGTTCACCTGGGAGAAGACGGATAAGGCTGCAACGCTAAAAAAACAGGCCTCAAGGCTATAGGGAGAATGGCATGAATTATGATATCAAGGATATAAGGTTAGCCGCAAAGGGCGCATTGCGCATCGAGTGGGCGAGGAATAATATGCCGGTTTTAGGGCTGATAGCTTCGCGCTTTAAAAAAGAGAAGCCGCTCTCAGGCTATAAGGTTTCCTGCTGTCTGCATGTGACCACAGAGACCGCCGTGCTGATGGAGGTATTAAAGGCAGGAGGGGCAAATTTAGCGCTTTGCGCCTCCAATCCCCTCTCCACGCAGGATGATGTCGCAGCTTCTCTGGTCAAGAATACCTGTATTCCTGTTTTTGCCATTAAGGGAGAGGATACTAAAACCTACTATAAGCATATGCTCTCTGCGCTTGCGGTCAATCCGCATATCACCATGGACGATGGGGCAGACTTAGTCTCTACAATTCACAAGAAGCCTAAAGGTTCATCGCAGGTTATCGGCGGGACAGAAGAGACTACTACCGGGGTGATCAGGTTAAAGGCGTTGGCTAAGGAGGGGAAGCTGCGTTATCCCATCATCGCGGTCAACGATGCCCAGACCAAGCATTTATTCGATAACCGCTATGGCACAGGGCAGTCTACTTTAGACGGGATAATCCGTGCAACCAATAAATTAATAGCCGGTTCAAGCTTCGTGGTCTGTGGCTATGGTTGGTGCGGTAAAGGAGTAGCCATGCGCGCCAAAGGGATGGGTGCTAATGTTATTGTAGTTGAGGTTGACCCCCTACGCGGCTTAGAAGCAGTGATGGATGGCTTCCAGGTAATGCCGATTGCAGATGCCTCCAAAATCGGCGATATATTTGTGACCGTAACCGGGGATATCAATGTCATCCGTGGCGAACATTTCAAGGTAATGAAGGATGGCGCTATCGTTTCAAACTCCGGGCATTTCAATGTGGAATTGGAAATTGAGGCATTAGAGAAGATGAGCCGGGCTAAGAAAGAGATACGCGATTTTACCACGGAGTACATTTTAAAGGATGGGCGCAAGGTTTATCTTCTGGGCGAAGGCAGGCTGATCAACCTGGCTGCGGCAGAGGGGCATCCGGCGCAGGTCATGGATATGTCTTTTGCCAATCAAGCCTTAAGCGCGGAATACATGGTTAAAAACCGCAAGAAATTAAAGAATATAGTTTACAGTGTCCCGGATGATATAGATAAGCTTATCGCCGCCCTGAAACTGAAGTCCTTAGGGATGAGTATAGATAAATTGACCAGGGAACAGAGAGAATACCTCTCAAGCTGGGAATTAGGTACATAATGATGAAGAAGATCGCTGTCTTGACTACCGGCGGAGACGCGCCCGGGATGAATCCGGCAATACGCAGCGTAGTACGCTACGCATTGCATGAGAAGGTTGAAGTATTGGGAATATCCCGCGGTTACTGGGGTTTGATAAACGACGAGGCCGAGTGGCTTAACCACCGCGCGGTATCGGGGATTATCAACCAGGGTGGGACGGTACTTAAAACCGCCCGCTGCCCGGAATTCAAGACCGAAGAAGGCCAGGAGCACTCTTTCCAGACTTTAAAAAAATATGCCATTGAAGGGATGATTGTAATCGGAGGGAATGGCAGTTTCAGCGGCGCCCATGCCTTTGTAATGCGTTATGATTTTCCCTGCGTAGGGATTGCTGCTTCTATTGACAATGATATCAGCGGTATAGATACGACTATCGGAACGGATACAGCCATAAATACCGCGCTTTCCGCTATTGATAATATCCGTGATACCGCAACCTCCATGGAGAGGATATTTGTGGTAGAAGTCATGGGAAGAGAATGCGGTTTTATCGCCTTGCAGGTAGCCTTAGCCGGAGGCTGCGAAGAGGTATTGATCCCGGAAAGAAAATTTGACCTCAAAGAAGTATGCCATTCCATAGTCGAGGGTAATATCCGCGGCAAGGTGAGCTGGATAGTGGTAGTGGCCGAAGGGGCAGGGAGGGCCGAGGATATCGCTAAGAAGATTACGGATATGACCGGCCTTGAGACGCGGGCTATCGTCCTGGGCCATATCCAAAGAGGAGGGCGCCCCACTGCCTTAAGCCGCGACCTGGCATTGAATCTGGGGAGAGCCGCAGTAGACTGTTTATTAAAAGGCGGTACGGACAGGGCTGTCGGTATGCGCGCAGGAAAAATTGTAGAGGTGCCTTTTGCGCAGGCCATCGCTAAAAAAGAATTACAGGTTGAGGATATGTACCGTTTAATCAGGGTGTTAAGTTAGGAGGTTAAGAGATCATGGGAAGAAGGCCTATTGACATCGAGAAGATTGCCTTGGATTTAATTATGACTGATGACCAGGAGATCAAGAAGAAATTAGCCAAAAAAATCCAAGATATTGCTTATAAGAATGAGATTTATCTCTCCAGCATACACCAGTTATATTTAGCGCGCGGGAAAGGGGAATTCAGCGGTTTTACCGTTCCGGCGATAAATTTAAGAAGTATGACTTATGATCTGGCCAAGGCGATATTCAGGGTAGCTAAACGTAATAATTCCGGCGCCTTTATCTTTGAGATCGCCAAGTCCGAAATGGGCTATACCGCTCAGCCGCCCCTTGAATACTCAAGCGTAATTTTAGCCGCAGCCATCAAGGAAGGTTATCGCGGGCCACTCTTCATCCAGGGAGACCATTTCCAGGCTAATGAGAAGAAATTTAAGGAAAACCCGGAGAAAGAGCTAGAAGCTTTAAAAGCCCTGATCGCCGATGCGATCGCCGGCGGATTCTATAATATTGACATTGATTCTTCTACCCTGGTAGATTTATCCAAGACGGATATCAAGAAACAGCAGTATAATAACTACGAAGTCTGCGCAAAGCTTACCCAGTTTATCAGGCAGATACAGCCGCGGGGGATCGAGGTTTCTGTGGGCGGAGAGATAGGAGAGGTGGGGAGCAAGAATTCTACCCCCGAAGACCTGCGCGCCTTTATGGGCGGTTATATAGAGAGGTTGCGCAAAGGGAGAGCCGGAATAAGCAAGATTAGCGTTCAGACTGGGACCTCGCACGGCGGGGTAGTCCTTCCCGACGGAACAGTGGCACAGGTTAAGTTAGATTTCGATACTTTAAAGACCCTCTCGGAGTTGGCCAGGAAGGAATACGGCCTTGCCGGGGCAGTGCAGCACGGGGCATCTACTTTGCCGGCCGAGGCATTCCATAAATTCGCGGAATGCGAGACCGCCGAAGTGCATTTGGCGACAGAGTTCCAGAATATGATCTATGAGAGTAAGCACTTCCCGCAGGAGTTAAAGGCGAAGATCTACGAGTGGCTAAAAGTTAATGCCGCTTCTGAGAAGAAAGCCGGGGAGACCGATGAACAATTCTTCTATAAGACCCGCAAGAAAGCCCTGGGACCTTTTAAGAAAGATATCATGGGCCTGAAACCCGAGGTGCGCGGTTTAATCGCCGCAGAGATTGAACAGAAGTTTGAATTTCTTTTTAAGCAGTTAAATGCGGTAAATAATAAGGCTTTAGTGGATAAATACGTTACGCTTAAAAGGGTGATCGTCAGGAAACGGGAAGATACGCCCGGCGTGCACCACGACGGAGAAGGTGCCGATTAGGAGGTAGATATGCGTTCGGATAAAATTAAGAAGGGGCTGGAGAGGGTTCCGCACCGCGCGCTTTTGCATGCTACAGGTTTAAGCCGCAAGGAT
>DATJPP010000125.1:0-4527 GCA_035506355.1 Candidatus Margulisiibacteriota bacterium
ACCCTAAAGGCAGTCTTTAGGGTCTTACTTTGCCCTTTGGCAACGCAGCCTACCTCGCCCGTGTGGGCTCGGTACTGTCGCTTTGCGCCCCAGCATTACTGCTAGTTTGCCTTTATCAGTAGCTACTCCTAATTGTCATAAAAAGTATAACATTTATTTTGCCTTTTTTCAAGGCGGGCAGGAAAAAAATACGGTTTTGCGGGTCCTGACTTGGATGTTTCTCGCTGCATCACGCAGCTCGAAATCATCCAAGTCACCCGCAAAACTGACAATTCTTCGGTTCCCGCTGGCGCCTTGAACAAGATGAAATTACTATTGCTAAGGCGCTGATTAGAATTATAATAATATTATGAAGAAGAAGATATATTACCACGATACCGACTGCGGCGGGGTAGTCTATTACGCCAATTACCTCAAGTATCTGGAGGAGGCGCGCACTGAACTCTTTGCCGATAAGGGGGTCAACATCAAAGAATGGGCGGATAAGGGGGCCTTATTCGTAGTTGCCCGCCAGGAGATAGATTACAAGGCTGCAGGTCGTTACGCGGATACCTTAGATATCAAGACTTGGGTCAGCGAGATTAGCGGCGTACGCCTTAACTTTGACTCCGAGATTAAGAATCAGGAGGGCGCACTGATTGCTAAGGCTAAGACCATCTTGGTCTGTGTGGATGCCAAGCTGAAGCCTCAAGCCATACCTGATGAGATCAGGAAAGCAGTATCTTCCGATAAATAAAATATTGACAGGTTTATTTTGCTGTTTGTGATATAATAAGTTTATCATGAGCGACCTGGATTTTGTCCAGAGTTGTGTCAGCCATGACGAGCAAGCGTGGGATGAATTTCTAAAGAAGTACTCCCGTCTTATTTATAGCTATATCCATAGCGTCCTTAGATCCAAAGGTTCAACTCTTCCGCAGGAACAATTACAGGATATCTTCCAAGAGCTGGTCTGCGCTCTTATCAAAGACGATTTCAGGAAACTGAAGAGCTTCCAGGCTAAAAACGGCTGTTCCCTTGCCAGTTGGTTAAGGCAGGTAACCATCAATTTTACCATTGATTACCTGCGTAAACTTAAGACCGCCGTATCTCTGGATGAGGAGAACGAAGAGGGCTTTAGCCTTCAGGATGTATTGGCAGATAGTTCGCTTCCCGTATCAGATAGGGTTAATCAGGAAGAACTCTCCATGCACCTTGCCGAATGTATCGAGGCCTTAGAGACAAAAGACAAGTATTTTCTCCAATTACATATCAACCAGGGTTTGAGGCTTGAAGCCCTAAGGGGGCATTTTAACTTAAGCCGCGGTGCCATAGATATGTACAAGGCCCGTATTTTAGAGAGGCTGCGTCAGTGTTTTAAAAGGAAAGGCCTGTTTTCAGATTAGATTCTTTTCAATCTTACGTCTATTAAACTTAGGAGAATTGAGAGATGCAAGATATATTGGAAAGGATAGTTAAATTAGCATATAAGCGCTGGAGGTCTTCGGTTAAGGTAAATCCGGATTGGCATCCTGACGAAGAAATGCTCGCCTGTTTTATGGAGGGGCGCCTTAATAAAGAAGAGTCAGAGAGGCTAAGAGGGCATTTAATAGTCTGCGAAGACTGTATTGAAAAGGTAGCCTTGCAGATAGAGGCGGAAGATGCGGCGGTAGAGGTCCCTCGCGAACTCCTTGAGCGGGTAAGGGCAATACTCTCCGGTGAAGCAAAGTGTGTATTCTGGGAGATAGTCTTGAAGTTTAAGGAGAAGATGGTTGAGATCGTAAATACCACGGGAGATATTCTAGTGGGCCAGGAACTTATGCCCGCGGCGCTCTTACGCAGCCGCTCAATTAAGGATTTTAAGGATGAAGTTACCATACTTAAGGACGTCAAGGATATAAGGATTGAGGCTAAAGTGGAGAATAAAGGGGAGGGGGTTTTTAATCTTTCCCTTATGGCAAAAGAGAAGGGCACGCAAAAAATAATCAAAGACCTTAGGGCAACCTTGATTAAGGAGGATGTAGAGTTGGAGTCCTGTCTGACCGATTCCGGCTCGGTGACCTTTGAGCATGTCTTGCTGGGCAAGTATACTGTAGAAATCTCATCCACGGAAGGTAAGGTTGCCTCCATTATTTTGGAGATAAAAGCCTAAAGAAAAAGTTCTATGGCGGATAACAAGACGCTGGTAGTTGAGGTGTTTAGGGAAGAGGGATTGCTTAAGATGAGTGTTTTTGAACAGTATGAACTTGCCTTGACCCTCAAACATTACGGCCAGCATGAATTCCAGGCCCAGGAAGTCTCTAATCTATGCCGTGAGATAGCATCCATATTAAATAAGGTAGATAAGGCCGGGATAATCGAGCCGGAGTCAGTTAGGAACCTTAAGAAGACAGGAAGACTGCTATGGGATTATCTGCTTACTCGGCAGGTAAAGGAGAGGCTTAAGAATACACAGGCCTCGGATCTCATCCTTTCCCTGGACGAAGAACTGATCAATATCCCATGGGAATTACTCTATGACGGCACCAACTTCTTGTGCCTTAATTTTAATCTAGGCAGGTTAGTCAGAACCAGGGAAGAATCGGATCTGACCAGGCAGGAATACCGCAGTTTACCCGGGGTCCTGAAGATGCTAATACTGGTTAATCCTACCAATGATTTGAAATCGGCATACCTTGAAGGCTTAAACATCAAGAATCAGTTTGACCGTAAAAGAAAAAGTGTGCTTATAGACTTTAAATCTACCAATATAGACAAGTTATACGTAAAGAAGAACCTTTGCGACTACGATATCGTGCATTTTGCCGGGCATTGTGAATACGAAAAGGATAACCCGGATGAGAGCGGATGGGTCTTAAGTGACGGTAGGCTTACTGCTTCAGAGATTACCGGGATGGCCGCTACGGTTTCCTTACCGGCATTGATATTTTCCAATGCCTGTTATTCTGCCGGTTCTTCCGGATTAGCAGGGGATTGCCACGAGAGGAACTACACCCTGGCTTCGGCATTTTTATTATCTGGGGTGAGGCATTATATCGGGGCCATACGCAGAATAGAAGATCCCTTGAGCCTCGTCTTTGCCAAAGAGTTTTACAGCAATCTGATTTCTGGAAAACCCGTAGGAGAAAGCATAAAGCTCGCCCGCCTTGCATTGATCAAGGAACACGGCATTTCCAGCATACTCTGGGCTAGTTACTTGCTTTACGGAGACCCGCATTTCATTCTATTTAAACCAAAGGTAAGGCCCCGGGAGCACTTAAGCTTCAAAAAGATTGTGTATAAGCAGAGAAAAAAGCTGGCGATATTTTGTTCTGGGTTGATTATTATGCTTATGGGTGTTTATATTGCCCTGTGGCTTCCGACCATAAACCCCAGCGCCTATTTTTTGTTTTTAAAGGATAAAAAGCTATTTTCTGAAGGAAGGAATGAAGAAGTTATTTCGCTATCCAGCCGGATAATTAATAAAGAACCGCTCTTTCTGCCGGTTTATCCTCTACTAGCTGAAACATACCAGAAGATAGGGGAAGCGGAGAAGGCGCTGAAGTATTATTATGATTACGCCCTGATCAGCGAAAAGAAGGGGGATAAGAGGAGCTTATCCTGCGCTTACACCGGGATCGGCTGGTCTTATCATCTCTCGGGAAGATATGATAAAGCAATGGAATTTTATGAAAAGGCTATAGCCAAGAGCAGGGAAGCAGGAGATAAGCTTAATGAGGCTATTGCCATGAGGAAGATGGCGGTTTGGCAAATGGATAAGAAAGATTATTCTAAGGCGCTTGAGCTCCTGACCAAAAGCTCCGAGATCAATCTGGAAAAGCAGCAGATCTTTGAGCACAGGTACAATCTTGCCTGCGATTACTTTGATATCGGCCTTGTTTTTGCCAATAAGGACGATTTTCCATCAGCCAAGGAATTCTACGAGAAGAGCCGCCGGTTATTTGTGAAGCTGAACATGAAGAAAGATTTAAGCGACTATTATTTTAATCTTGGGGAGATCTACGTCTTTGAGAAAGAATACCATAAGGCCATGGATTGTTATATGACGGGTCTTAGAATAGACAAGGCGCAGAATAATAAGATGAGCCTGTGCAGCGACTTAAGCATGATAGGAGAGCTTTATGCGCAGATGGATAATTTCAAAGAAGCGGAGAGTTTTTTCCTGCAATCGATTGTAACAGCTAAGGAGATTAACGCCCAGCCGGAATTAGCTGGTTCCTGTTATAGCCTCGGTAGTCTTTATAAGAAAATAGGCAAGATCAAGAAGGCCAAAGAATATTTCAGGTTGGCGCAGGAGATCTACAGCCGGATAGATGTAGAGAGCTACGAGGAGATTAAGCAGGAATTGCTGGCCATGGAGTAGGTCTCTGCATACCTTGCAAATACGCCGAATATATGTTATACTCCTTATGACAATTAGGAGTAGCTACTGATAAAGGCAAACTAGCAGTAATGCTGGGGCGCAAAGCGACAGTACCGAGCCCACACGGGCGAGGTAGGCTGCGTTGCCAAAGGGCAAAGTAAGACCCTAAAGACTGCCTTTAGGGT
>DATJPP010000126.1:0-3058 GCA_035506355.1 Candidatus Margulisiibacteriota bacterium
TACCGGCTTACCATCGGTGTTTATCTTATGCACTTCTCCTGCGCGCTTCAGATCAGAACAATCAAGGACGACCATGCAATCAAATTCCGCCACTCTTCTCCTGCCTTTAAATCTTTTTACTCTTCCTGCACCGGGTAAGAAATCATATCCGTAAGGTATCCCATCTTCATTCAGGATAAAGGCGTCTTTACCCAGCTTCTTAAGCAGGCGGCAAAAGGCCAGCTCAGAACCCAGCGCATCCCCCTCAAGGCTGGTATGCGCGGTAATCAAAAAACGCTTATTTCTTTTTATTTCTGCGATTACTCTTCTTAAGCCCATCCTGCTCCTTTATCTCATTTAAGACTTCTTCGATCCTCACGCTGTATTCGCTGGACTTATCCTCCCGGAAGATTATCTCCGGGGCGAACATCAGCCTGACCCTCTGGGCAAGCAGCCTGCGGATAAACCCTAACGCTGAATCCAGCGCCTCCTGTGTTTTCTTATGCTCCTCTTCTTTACCCAAGACACTGAACAGGATCTTGGCGTGCCTTAAGTCCTGAGAGATATCAACTCCGGTAATAGTCACAAACCCCAACCGGGGGTCTTTTAATTCATCGTGTATTATCAGGCTTACTTCTTTCTTGATGGCCTCCGCTACCCTCTCCTGTCTTGACATTTAGATCAGCTCCATTTCTTGGTTAACCAACTCCGCCCCTTCGAATCCCTGAATAAAATTAACAACCTGTGAAAGCAGGCTGTTCATCTTTCTCCTGTCCCTTTCAACGCCTACCACGGCAATAGTAGAACTCTGCCATTTGTCTTCTCCGTCTACCTGTGTTACCGCCACGTTAAAATTATTGCGTAACCTGGCCTTTAGACTATGCAGCACCATCCTCTTCTCTTTAAGCGAGCTGCTATCAGGAATAAATAAAGATACACGCAGCATCCCTATCGTCATCTAAAGCATCCTTCTGATGAGCGCCAGCTCTTCTTCCTTGCTCTTCACTTCTCCGTCGAGCTTAGACTTTAACACCTCCCAAAATATCTTCTGATAACGCGGCCCGGGTTTAATCCCAAGCATACGCAGGTCATCGCCGTTAACGTGTATGCGCATACCGTTATAAGTTCTGAAAAAATCATCCAACCGCTTCTTAAACCCTGGGTTTCTATATTTTGCCCTAAGAATTATCAGGACCTCGTAACTCAGCGGCTCAAGCATGGAGAATACCTGCGAAGGCTTAATGCGTTTGCCGGAGAGCTTTGATAAGAATGGACGGCTGATTTTTTTATAGCTATGTACCCGCTTCTCCTCGCCATTACGCAGGACTAACCTTCTGCAGACTGCCGATGCTTCTTTAAGAGGCAAGCCATCCAAGAGTCCCATAAAATATATCAGCCAATTATCCAAGGCACGCCTTGCCGGATGTGCTTTCCTAAACCATTTTATCTCTCTCTCTATTTTTCTTAAAAGTTCTATGGTCTTCTTGTCCACGGAGAGGCGAGGATGAATAAAAGATAATCCGCTTAACGCTTTCAGGCGTCTTACCTGGCCTAGAGGATCGGTCTCTTTAAGCATCAGGATCAGGTCGTCGCGTATCCTTTGCGGCTGGACCTTCTCTAACATCCCAAGTCTCAATGCCTCTTTTAGTTTTTTAAGCGTACCGGGTTCTATCTTAAAGTTATACCTCTGTTGAAAACGTACTGAACGCAGGATACGCGTGGGATCATCCACAAAACTATTGTCATGTAAAACCCTGATGTAGCCCCGGCGTAAATCCTGCCTGCCGCCGAAATAATCAATGAGTCTGCCGAATCCGGGTTTGCTTATATCTATGGCCATGGCATTTATGGTAAAATCCCTGCGGCATAAATCATCCTTTAGGGATCCGGGGCTTACCACCGGCAGGTGCGCCGGGGCAGGGTAATATTCTCTGCGCGCAGTAGAGATATCGATCTTTAAATGTGGCTTAAGGAATACCGTGGCCGTGCCAAACCTGTGATGGCGGGTGATCCTGCCTGCGGATAGAGAGGCAAAGCTGGAAGCCAATTTTATCCCATCGCCTTCCACCACGATATCCAAATCCAGGTTTCTTGTTTTTAAGAGCAGGTCCCGCACAAACCCTCCCACCAGGTAAATATTCATCTTCTCTTCCAAAGCGATACCGCTGGCGAGAGAAATCACTTTCTTGATATCTTCCGGTAATCTATCTAAATATTCCTTCATCTTCCTAGGGCCTGGGGTGGAACATCTTATGCACGGCTTTCAGTCTCTCCTTATTAACATGCGTATAAAGCTGCGTAGTGGAGATATTGGAATGGCCCAGCATCTCCTGCACCGAACGCAGGTCAGCGCCTCTTTCCAGTAAGTGCGTAGCAAAGGAATGCCTTAAGATATGCGGCCGGATAGGTTTCTTGATCCTGGCACTCCGGGCATATTTTTTGATTATCTTCCAAAGCGACTGCCGGCTGATCTTTTTGCCAAGCCTGCTGAGAAAGAGGAATTCCGAGGTGTTATTTTTTAAAAAACTCGCCCTGCTTATCTCGCGGTATTTCTTGATGCTTGCGATAGCCTTTTTACCTATGGGAACGACCCGCTCTTTATTCCCCTTGCCAAAGCAGCGTAAGAATCCGATATCCAGGTTTACGTTGTCGTTCTTAAGGTTTGCCGCCTCTGACACACGCATCCCGGTTGCGTAGAGGGTCTCCAGTATCGCTTTATCCCTTATGCCCTGTTTATCCCTGATATCCGGCTGGGCAAGCAGCGCTTCTACTTCGTTCAAAGAAAGCGTATCCGGTATCTTCTTCCATAATTTCGGGGAATCTATCAGATTGGTAGGATCGCTGTTTATGATCCTCTCCCTGGCCAGGAACCGGTGAAACATACGGATAGCTGCCAGGCGCCTGGAGATAGAATTTGCCGAAACCCCTCTGTCTTTCTGGCTGAGCATAAAATTCGTAATATCGTTTTTATCTATCTTGGATAAGGCATCAACGTGGCGCCCTTCAAGGAAATCCATATAAGAGATAAGGTCAGCGCGATATGAAAGTATGGTGTTATTCGCCAGCCCGCGCTCAACCG
>DATJPP010000127.1:0-6336 GCA_035506355.1 Candidatus Margulisiibacteriota bacterium
GCGAAGATCCGTGTTTGGACCCAGAATATCATCGCTAATCCAGGGGAGACGTTTGAAAGAGCGCTTCAGACGTTCAATTTTAACATAAAACATAAGGTTGATTTTGCCGAATGTCTTATTTTGACCCCCTTTCCCGGCACAATGATTTATGAATATTGCGTAAAGAATAACCTTTTTAGCGGGAAAGTGGAAACCCTGCCCGATTCTTACTGGACAGATTCTGTAATGCGTTTTGATTCCGCAAAGAAGAAAAATCAACTTATCAATTTTCAAAAGTTTTTCAGTTTCGGGGTCCAGCATCCCAAGGCCCTCCCTATTATCAAAATGCTTATTAGGCTTCAACCGAATAACCTGTTTGTCCTTTTTAACCGCTTATATGATTCCTGGAGAACATACCGGGTTCTTAGGCCAAAGTTCAGGGTAGCGAATTTCATTGAAGTGGTAGTAAACAACCTCGGGTATATCTTTACATATTCATTGAAGAAAGGAAAGCAGGGGTTGTGGACGGGCTCTTAAATGGATAAATGCACCGTTATCCAATTTCAATACGACAACTTCCCTCCTCTAGGGGCTCTTTATCTTGCCTATGGGTTAGAAAAAGAGGGGATTGGATTCGAAACCAGGATATTCCCGGCGTATAAATACGGCTATGACTTAAATAAGCTTTACTCTTTTTTGGCTGATTCGGGAGATATACTCGCCATTGGCTGTTATTCAGATTTCCTTCCCTATCTGATCGTCGCCTTAAAGAAACTTAAGAAGAGATTCCCCGAAAAGGTTATTATTTTAGGCGGTGCCGGGCCTACAGAAGTTGCGGAAGAGATAATAAGCGCATTCCACTTCATTAATTTTATAATAAAAGGATGCGGAGTCTATCTTTTGCCCAAATTGATTAAACGTATTCAAAGCGGCAATGGTAAGCTGGATGATATCCACGGCTTAGTTTATCGGCATAACAATGCCTTGGTCAGTAACTATTATAAGGGGTTTTACTTAAATATACCCGACCTTCCGGCATACCACCGCATAGAGAATATCCGGCTGTATGATTATTTTGCCATTTTCACATCTTTTGGTTGCCCTTACTCCTGCACCTTCTGCAGTTTCCGCCTGGTATCGCCAAGAAAATTAATTTACAGAGACCTGGATGAAGTGATAAAAGAAATAAAATTCATAGCTTCTATTAAAAAGCATAAGAAGTTTTATCTGCATATTTATGATGAGGCCTTCGTCGTCAACAAAAAAAGGGTTATTGAATTCTGCAACTTGCTCCGCTTGGAAATGTTAAATATGTCGTGGGATTGCTACGGCAGAATCAATGATATGGATGAAGAGTTGCTGGAGGTTATGTCAAAGAGCGGCTGCCGAAAGATATATTATGGCATTGAATCCGGTTCCAACGAGACATTGAGGGAAATTAAAAAAGGATTCACGATCGAAGAAGCGGTCGAGGTGTTGCTTTTATCGAAGAAATACATTAAAACAACCATCGCCTCCTTCATATTTTTATTCCCCTTCGAAAAACCTTTGGATTTTTATTATACCAAAATGGCCTACTTGTATCTGCAGGCCAAAGGGATAAACGTACAGTTGCACCCTTTAAACCCCGTTAAGAATTCCGAGATTTATCTGAAATACAAAAAAGACCTCTTCCAGTCTAAAGAGGTACCATCCAGTTACTGGCCAACATTTGATCTCATGCCGAAGACATGCGTAAAGCTGATAAAAACTTACCCCGAGATCTTTTACTACTATTATTGTTATAACTTTGAACACTTGCATAAGATTCTGAATTCCGCGGATTCGCTATTTACGCCAAAATATACGAAAAATAGTAAAAGGAAAGCAAAGAATGAAGCGGTAAGAGGATCCGTAGGCATGGGATAATCTGCCCATGCTCATTACCACTCCCTATCCAAACTCCTATACTGTATTGCCTCCGAAAGATGCACTGTCTTTATATCCTGCTCCCCTGCCAGATCCGCAATTGTCCTTGAGACTTTCAAAATCTTATCGTAGGCCCGCGCAGATAAGCGCAATTCTGCCATCGCCATCTTCAACAATTCACTCTCTTCTTTTCCCAAGGCGCAGAATTTTCTAACCTGCCTGTGATTCATCCGGGCATTATAAAATATACCTTCGGCTTTAAATCTTTCTCTTTGCAGGGCGCGGGTTTTTTCTATCCGCTCTTTAATCTGAGAGGAGCTCTCCGCAGGAAGGGTGCTGGCCAATTCCTGATAGCGGGCAGGAGGGACTTCGATATGTATATCTATCCTGTCCAGCAAGGGGCCGGATATTTTAGAGCGGTATTTATACACCTGGGTTGTGCCGCAGCGGCAGGTATTCTTTGGGTCGGTATAGAACCCGCACGGGCAGGGGTTCATCGCTGCCACCAGCATAAAGGAGGATGGAAAGAGGAGTGATCTTTTCGCCCGCGAGAGATAAATTTCGCCTTCTTCCAGGGGTTGCCTTAATGCTTCTAGGCAATCACGGTGGAATTCAGGGAGTTCATCTAGAAAAAGGACTCCTAAGTGGGCCAGGCTGATCTCCCCCGGCTGAGGCAAAGAGCCTCCTCCGATCAAGGATACGTTTGAACTGCCATGGTGCGGGCTGCGGAAAGGCCGCCTTCCCATTATCCCGCAGCTCTGCGGGAGGGTCCCCACCACAGAATGTATCCTGGTTATCTCCAGCGCCTCCTGGAGCGTAAGTTCAGGCATAATGGTAGGTATTCTTTTGGCAAGCATTGTCTTTCCTCCCCCCGGAGGTCCGATCATCAGGATGTTATGGCCGCCGGCAACCGCTATCTCAATAGCCCTTTTTGCCTGGTACTGCCCTTTTACATCCGAGAAGTCAGACTCATAAAGCGCGCTTTCCCGGAGTTGATTTTGCAAATCCAGTTTAAAAGGTTGATAATCTTCATGGTTATTCAGAAACTGTACCGTCTCCTTCAGGCTTTTAAGCGGCCTGACCTCTACTTCCGGGACCATGGCTGCTTCTTTGGCGTTTTGCATAGGGACAAGTATCTTTTTTGGCCCGTATTGAGCCGCGGAGATACTTATAGAAAGTATCCCTCTCACTGGACGGAGGGTACCGTCCAGTGAGAGCTCTCCTATTACAAAGTATCCTTCAAGGGTCTTGGGATTTAATTGCCCAGTAGCAGCCAGGATCCCCAAGGCAATAGCCAGGTCAAAACTTGCGCCCTCTTTCCGGATATCCGAAGGAGCCAGGCTTACGGTGATTCTTTCTCCCGCCCATGAAAATCCCGAGTTCTTGATTGCGGATTTGACCCGTTCTTTGCTTTCCCTGATGGCAGTATCAGCCAAACCCACTACTGTAGTCGCCGGGAGCCCCCTGGAGACATCCACTTCTATTTCAACAGGATAAGCCTCTATCCCCAGCAGCCCGAAACTGAATACCTTGGCTATCATCTTCTACCTCCTCTAATATAGACGTTTCCTTCCCCCGAATCTAACTACAAAGCCGCATAAATTAAAGATATCCCGGGCAAGAGGCGGATTGCAGGCGCATGAAAAAGGCTTGCTTTTTGCTTCCCCGCGCATATAATATTATAAAGTATGAAAAAAGAGCGCTTGAAGAACATATCTCTGGTTTTCCTGCTCAGCCTTACTATTTTTAGCGTATTTAAATACGTCTATTCGCTGCGCGAAAAATACGATTTGTTGAGTGCGCTCGGGCAGGTCAAGGAAGAGGCGGCTAGCCTGGCAAACGAAAAGCAGGCGCTGGTAGATGAGTTGGGTAAGGAGAGGGAACTGCGGGAGCAGTTCTCCCAGGAGAATGCCGTGCTCAAGGAGAATCTTAGGGTAAGCGGAGAGAAGTTGGCCCAGATGAACGCTGATTTCGCCAAGGCCAGAGAGACTATCGAGCAGTTGAATTCTAACTTCGCGCTTATAAAGGCAGAGAATAAGGCTTTAATTGAGAGAAAAGAAAGATTAAGCGCGCAGTTAAGCCGGGTTACCCAAGAGAACGACGTGTTGAAAACCACGATGAGTTCGGTTATCGAGCTTAAAAAGGCGATCAGGGAATTAAAGAAACAGGCGCGCAAGGTAACCGTGGCGATCAAGGAAAAGGTTAAGTCTGTACAAAAGGCAAGGGCATTGGAAGGGAACCGCGGATATCTGCTAAAAGACGGCAAATTGACCTATCCCTCTAGAGTAATAATAGAAGTCAGTCCCGCTCCTCTCCCCGTAAAGGAATAATGAAAGAAATATTAATACAGTTAAGCCACAATAAGATTTTTCTTACGACACTTTCAACTTGGATAATCGCCCAATTAATCAAAGTCTTCCTGGGTATCTTACGCGAAAAGAAATTCGATTTCCGCTGGCTGGTCGGCACAGGGGGTATGCCTTCGAGCCATGTAGCCGGGGCATCCTGTTTAGCTACGGCCATAGGGCTTGAATACGGCTTTGAGGGCGTGCATTTTGCGCTGGCGGCTTCTTTTACCCTGGTAGTTATGTTTGATGCCCAGGGCGTGAGAAGGGCTGCCGGAAAGCAGGCGCGTCTCCTGAATAAAATTACCGAGGATATTTACTGGCAGGGCAGGCTTGAAGAAGGAAGGTTGCGTGAACTCTTAGGCCACACGCCTTTTGAAGTAATTATGGGATTTTTGTTAGGCGTAGTTATTGCGATAATCGCAGCATAAGGAGAATTAAAAACGTGAACAAAAGAATATTGTCGATAAGCATAGTGGCAGTAATATTAATAACCGGCATTACGCTCGCTGTATTTTTGGGCTCCGGGAAGTCCCGGGGGCATAAGTCCCCGCAGGCCGGCGTAACCGCCTCGCTTTCTCAATATCTCGCCAAAGCCAAGGAATTGGAGGCAAAGAATAATCTTCTCGAGGCAAAGGCTGTTTACCAGAAACTGGTCACCGAATTCGCCAATTCTGGGGAGGTAATGGCCTGGCAGAAGAAGATAGAAGATATAAATATAAAGCTGTTATTTTCTCCGCTTCTTACCCCCAAGAGCATCCTCTATGAGATAAAACCGGGAGATTCTCTATACAAAATTGCCAAAGAATACCGGACTACCGCAGAGCTGATTAAGAGGAGCAATAATCTCGTTAATGATAAGATCGTCCCCGGCAGGAAGGTAAAGATTTATACTGCGCCTTTTAGCATACTGGTGGATAAATCACAAAATACCCTGATCCTCAAGACCGACGAGGAGATTATCAAGACATACATTGTTTCTACGGGGAAAAACAATTCTACCCCGGTCGGTACTTTTAAGATCACCAACAAACTCATTAATCCTACCTGGTTTAAAGCAGGGGCAGTCGTACCCGCAGATAGCCCTGAGAATATCCTTGGTACGCGCTGGCTGGGTTTTGACCTCGCCGGCTACGGGATACACGGCACCACCGAACCACAGAGCCTGGGCAAGCAGGCTACGCAGGGATGCGTGCGCATGGCTAATCCCGAAGTAGAGGAATTATATGCCATCGTTCCTGTGGGTACGGAAGTAACAATTGTGGACTAAAAGGAAAACGCCGTGGCAGGACTTGATTTTGAAAAACCGATTCTGGAGCTGGAAAAGAAGATCGAGGAGCTAAAGGCCTTTGTCTCTGATAAGAACATTGATCTAAGTTCAGAGGTAAGGCGCCTGGAAGAAAAGCTCGAACACCTCAAGAAAGATACCTACACAAATCTCTCCCCCTGGCAGAAGGTGCAATTGGCAAGGCACCCCAAGAGGCCCTATACCCTTGATTACATCGGGATGATTTTAGCGGACTTCATCGAATTACATGGAGACCGGAGTTTCTCCGACGACAAAGCTATTGTGGCAGGTTTTGCAAAGCTGGATAACCAGAAGCTGCTGGTGCTGGGGCACCAGAAAGGGAGGGATACCAAAGAAAACCTGAAGCGCAATTTCGGCTGCGCGCACCCTGAGGGTTACCGTAAAGCCCTAAGGGTCATGCAGCTGGCAGAACAGGCAGGCCTTCCCATCTTAATATTTATAGATACCCCGGGAGCCTATCCCGGCATCGGGGCCGAGGAGCGCGGGCAATCGCAGGCCATTGCCCTGAACTTAAGGGAGATGGTCCAGTTGAGGGTTCCCATAATTGCGATAGTCATAGGAGAGGGCGGTTCAGGAGGCGCACTTGGGATAGGGGTGGCGGACAGGGTCTGTGTTCTGGAGAATGCCTATTATTCGGTTATCTCTCCGGAAGGGTGCGCCGCCATACTCTGGAAAGACGGCTCAAAGGCGCCTGAGGCGGCAGAGGTATTGAAGTTGACAGCCCGGGATCTGCTGGAGAGAGAGATTATCGAGGAGATTGTCCCTGAGCCCCTGGGTGGGGCGCATCGCGACCCG
>DATJPP010000128.1:0-5602 GCA_035506355.1 Candidatus Margulisiibacteriota bacterium
TTTATCCAGCATCTGCTTAAAACGTTTTCTATCCTCGGCAATATCTATATTATCCGCCGTAGTCCCCAGAATATTTACCCCTGCCTTGCGTAGAGATATGGCCAAATTCAGAGGAGTCTGGCCTCCGAATTGCACGATCACCCCGATGGGTTTTTCCAGTTCTATTATGTTCAGAATATCTTCTAAGGTCAGCGGCTCAAAATAGAGCCTGTCGGAAGTATCATAATCTGTCGAGACCGTCTCGGGATTACAATTGACCATAATGCTGTCTATTCCTTCGTCTTTTAAGGCATAGGCCGCGTGACAGCAGCAATAATCGAACTCTATCCCCTGCCCGATACGATTAGGCCCGCCTCCCAGGATAACTACTTTCTTCTTTTTGCGTAATCCCCGCACTTCTTCCTCCCTAAGGTTTTACCCGATTTGAGCCAGTTAAAATTCCTTTAACCTTCTCCACTGCTTCCTCAACCGTATCCGCCTTGATCACTCCCGGGATATCCCAGGACTTAAGGCTGATAACCGGTATGCCAAATTGCAGACAATAAGCAATCTCCGAGAGCGTTCCTGCTTCTCCGGGCAAGGCGATGACCGCATCGCCACTTTTAACTACGAGCACATTTCTCGCTAGACCCATACCCGTAGGAATGACAATATCTATGAAAGGATTGGCCTGATTTTTGTCGTAACCCGGTATAATTCCTAAGGTTACACCGCCTCCGCTCTTAAAACCCTTACAAACCCCGAGCATCACTCCACTCAATCCTCCTGATACTAGTATATCCACCACTTTAGCGAGTTTTTTACCTAGTTTTATGGATTCCTGTTCCACTTTGGTAGTACAATTATGACCGCCGATTACGCTTACTATCGTCTTTCGCATGGATATATTGGCTCCTCGCATTTAACTTATAAGACACTAGTTGCTCGGAGTGATTTTCCGACTCCCCACTTCAAGGGAAAATCGTGCGCCTGGACAGAATCGAACTGTCACCACTAGCTCCGGAGGCTAGTGCGCTATCCGTTGCGCTACAGGCGCGCTGAATTTCTGTCATTTACCTGCCGGAAATTCACTCCGTAAGCTGCAAGCTTACGGAGATACCACCTTCGTTATCTCATTCAGAACAGACTCTTTGTCGTTACTCTTGGATTGCTGGATCGAGAACCTTTCGAAGCTTGAGGCGCCTTTTGACAATAAGATCTGTTGCATATAATTCAGGCAGCGCTCGTTTCCCGTGCCGCTGCCATAGGTAGTAAATAATATCACCCGCTTCCCCTTAATCCCGCTACATCTATCCAAGCAGGAGTTCATTGCCGGAGCCGGGCCAAATGCCCAGACTGGCGTGCCAAGAGATATCAGGTCATATCCGGCAAGGTCAAGTTCTACGGTTTCGATCTCCTCCCTTTTATGTCTGAAGGCCTTTCCTGCCTGCGTGAAAAAATTATTCGATTCTCCCGGCGCTTTTAATTCTATAACGGAAACTTCCCCCAACCGGCGCAGGTATTCCGAGAGGATCATGGCAACCTTGCGGGTATTTCCGCTAAAAGAATAATAAATGACCGCGCTTTTCATCAGAATAGGCTAAGCTGGGTCTCCCCTTCGGAAGGTTTCTTTCCTTCGTCTTCGCCGAATATGGAGATTATCCCGTATTCTCCGTCGTAACCGGCCTTGATGTCAACCTTTCCTTCGCGCATTCTTAATACCCCATCGGCCACTCTGGGAGGCAGACCTTTTTGTAAGTCCTGACGGGAAGCTTTAAGCAGGATATTAAACTCCGTACCGAATCTGGCGACTAAAGCACGGTATTCCCTCTCCACGGCTACGGAATTTTTTCCCACTCCCTTGGCCTCCGCAATGATCTCATCAAAAGGAATAAGGTTCCTGTAGGGTATGGCTCCGGGGGGATTGTAGCCTTCCGCCCTATCTGCTAGCTGCTCTACCCGATTCATTACTCCTACAGTTACCGGTTTACCGCATTTCGGACAGCGCCCGTTATTGGCCTTTGTTTCTTTGGGGGATAACCTTACGCCGCATAGCCGGTGGCCATCAAAATGGTATTTTCCCTCCTCCGGGAAGAATTCTATCGTGTAGAGAAACTTACTTTTATCTTTGGTCTTTAAGGCCTCCCGGATAGCCCTATAACTTAACTCGCAATTAAAAACGTTTGCCTCCCTGCCGATCTTGGAAGGAGAATGAGAATCGCTGTTAGAGATCAGGCTGAATCTATCCAGGCTGCTTAAACGCCAGTTCATCGCCGGGTCGCTGGATAAGCCTGTTTCCAGGGCGAATATTTTGGGGGTCTGCTCCTCAAAACAGTCTTCGATGCGGTCAAACCCCGACATCGAGCCAAAGAGCGAAAACCAAGGAGTCCAGATATGGCCGGGGATGAGCATGCAGTTTTCATCCGTTTCAAAGACGATGCGCGCCAGCTCGGATGCATCTATCCCCAGGATAGGCCTTCCGTCGCTGGCCAGGTTACCGCGGCGGCTCAAAGCCTCGTTAATCCTGTCCACTGTCTTAAAAGATGGCGCCAGGATGAGATTGTGTATACGGTATCCTTTTCCGTTCTTGGAATAAATACTGCTGATCTCGGCGCTAAGGATGAAGTGGATGCCGTTATGTTCAAATAAGCCGTTACCTGTGTCTTCGAGGGTATTCTTGAGTTCCTCCAGCCAGAGATGGTGGGTAAAATCTCCACTGCCCATAAGGCTGATCCCCTTAAGCTTCGCCCACTCCGCGATATGCTTTATATCCATATCACGCGAGGTAGCACGGGAATACTTGGAATGGATGTGAAAATCGGCAATGAATTCCATATTTTTAAGCTTTGTAAACTATTTTGCCGGAGCAGATAGTATATTCCACCCGCCCCTTCAAGGCACTGCCAAGGAAAGGAGAGTTTTTGGACTTAGAGACTAACTTTAATTTCTCAACCTGCCAATTAAGCGCAGGATCAAAAATCACGATATCCGCAACAGAGCCGGGAGTCAAACTCCCTCTCTCTATCCCCAGGATCTCTGCCGGCCGGTAAGATACTTTCTCAATCAGAGCTCTCCAGTCCAAAAAGCCGGGAGAGACTAGCTCCGTTACGCCTACTGCCAGTAGTGTCTCAAGACCGATGACCCCGAATTCCGCACGCTCAAATTCGATCTCTTTCTCATTTTCAGTGTGCGGCGCATGGTCGGAAGCGATCGCATCTATTACTCCGTTTTTCAGCCCCTCTTTTAAGGAGAGGGCGTCCTCTTTGCTCCTTAAAGGAGGATTCATCTTTTTATTAGGGTCGTAACCCAGGACTGCCTCTTCGCTTAAAGCAAAGTAATGCGGGCAAGTCTCGGCAGTAACCTTAATCCCTCTTTTCTTAGCCCTGGCGATTATCTCTACCGATTCCCTGCAGCTTACATGCGCTATATGCAAGGCATATCCTGCCTTCTCCGCCAAAGATATATCACGCTCTACCCTCTTGTACTCCGATTCTTTGGAGATGCCTTTTAAGCCCATGCGCGTAGAAGTAAACCCTAAGTTAACTACACCGTTTGAGCTTAAAGACTTATCCTCACAATGAGAGATGACCAAAAGGTGCGCCTGGCAAGCTTCTTTCAGGGCCTCTAACATCAGATCCTCTCTGTCAACCGAAGAACCATCATCGGAGATTGCCAGGATGCCTTCTTTCTTCAGATGGAGGATATCAGTCAACTCCTCGCCTTTTCTCCCGCGGGTAATCGCCCCTGCGATATATACATTTACCTGCGCATCTTTTTTGAGGATGGACTTTAATAAAACGACATTCTCCGCAGAATCAATGGCAGGACAGGTATTGGGCATTGCCAGCAGGCTGGTTACCCCGCCAGCTGAGGCAGCTGTCGTACCGCTTAAGACCGTTTCTTTATCTTCCCTCCCCGGCTCTCTTAAGTGCACGTGCATATCTACAAGCCCGGGTGCTACAATCTTCCCCGAAGCATCTATGAGAGCAGCATCAGCCTTGATATCTTTCTCTACTTTGGATATCCGGCCTTCCTCTATCAGGATATCGCATATCCTGTCTAATTTGTTCGCTGGGTCAATTACCCTGCCGCCCCTAATCAACATTTTCATTCTTTATATACTCGTTTGCCTGCGCCACCAAAAACAAGACCGCCATCCTCACCGCAATACCGTTAGTTACCTGCTCTAGTATTACAGAGTGTTCCCCGTCTGCTACTTCGCTGGAGATCTCAATACCGCGGTTGATCGGGCCAGGATGCATTACCAGTATATCCTTCTTGGCTCTTTTAAGCCTTTCGGAGGTAATACCGAAATTCTTAAAATATTCCAGTTGTTTAGGGAAGGCATTCTGTTCGTCACGCTCAAATTGCATTCTTAGGACATTCACGGCATCGGCATGTGCCAAGGCTTCATCTATATCTTGCGTTACCTTAACCCCTGTTTCTTCGATAGCCGGGGGGATAAGAAGAGGAGGGGCACATAGGGTAACCTTGGCGCCTAACTTGGTCAGCCCCCAGATATTAGAGCGGGCCACGCGTGAATGCGCGATATCCCCGACGATACTGACATTCAAGCCTTCGATCCTGCCCAGACGCTCCTTAAGCGTAAGCATGTCCAATAGCGCCTGGGTAGGATGCTCATGCCAACCGTCACCGGCATTTACAACACTGGCGCGCAGGTTGCGCGCCAGCATCACCGCTGCCCCGGAATAATTGTGCCGCATCACGATTATATCAACCTTGAGCGCCTCGATATTCTTTCCGGTATCAATCAAGGTCTCTCCCTTGCGCACGCTTGAGGTCTCGGAGGCGATATTGATTACGTCGGCAGAGAGCCTCTTGGCAGCAACCTCAAAGGAGACTCTTGTGCGGGTTGACGGCTCATAAAACAGGTTGACTACGGTCTTACCACGTAACGCCGGGACTTTCTTAATTTCACGCGTGGAGACCTCTTTAAATGAATCCGCGGTATTTAAAATAAGCTCTATCTCATCTCTGCTTAAGTCCTCTAAACCTAAAAGGTCTTTTTTGGTCCAGGGGGAGCCCATATTAATCTTTCTCCACGATTACCACCTCATCTTTACCGTCTGACTCCAGAAGACGCGCCTCAATGGTCTCTGATTTTGCCGTGGGTATATTTTTCCCCACAAAATCTGCGCGGATAGGCAATTCCCTGTGCCCTCTGTCCACTAAGACCGCAAGCTGGATTGATTTGGGGCGCCCCAGGTCAATCAAGGCATCCAGGGCAGCACGCACCGTCCTGCCGGTGTAGAGGACGTCATCTACTAAAACTACATTTTTGTCTGTAATATCGAAATCGATCTCTGTTTTGTGCACTACCGGGTGCGAGGCGATAAGGGTCAAGTCGTCACGGTACAAGGTAATATCCAGGACTCCAACCGGTACGGACTTGCCTTCGATCTTTTGAATGCACTCCGCCAATCTCTGCGCCAGGGATACCCCTCGGTTCCTGATCCCTACGAGGCATAAGTTTTCTGTCCCCTTGGACTTCTCCAGTATTTCATGGGCGATGCGCATAATCGAGCGCGCTACCGCCTCTTTATCTAGAATCTTCGCTTTCTCCCTCATCTTGGCCTCGTAATAAAAAACCCAACCTTTTGTT
>DATJPP010000129.1:0-11397 GCA_035506355.1 Candidatus Margulisiibacteriota bacterium
TAGTATTATTGTCGTAAGAGAAATAGCGTAGGTGCGGGGCACGGAATTTCTCATAGTTCATGCCAGCTTGAATACTACTCAGATGGGAGGCAATATTCAGGTCTACGGCTACCTGGGCAAAGCCAAGCTGAGTCAGTATAAAGGTAAAGGTTAAGGTAAGGGATAAAATTTTCCTAAGGAATCCACTCTTTAAACCCACTACTCCTCCTGTTTTAATCTTTGTTAAAGCTTTTCTTTTGTGCATAAAAAAAGGGCATATAGTCGACCCATATGCCCCAATAATTTATTGCGGAGCCGCTTCCCTCATAACGATTCAAAACCCGTGGCAAAACTAAATAAGTATAACCTATAAATGGGGGATTGTCAAGGGCAGAACCTAAAAAATATCAATGAGTTACAAGCCTACCGGAAGAAATCAGGGGAGCTCTTTATTCTTCTTATACCTGGCATAATCCTGGATGATCTTTTTGTGGTCAAAAGCGAACTCAAGCTTAAGGGCATCGTTTAAATTTACTACTCTAAGCCCGGCAGCATCATCCCCTGCTTTGGGTTCTCCCTTGGCCTTAGCGGTAAAGACCGTACCAATGGTATGAAAACGCGGGTCACGAGAAGGATCCGAGTAGGTATGGAACTGCTTAAGCTCAAGCAGGGCCAAACCCGTCTCCTCTTTCGCCTCCCGGGTTACCGCCTCTTCCAGGCTCTCGCCATAATCAACAAAACCTCCGGGAAGGGCAAAGCCAAAAGGAGGGTTACTCCGTTCTATTATCACGATACTATCATCTCCCATCTCAATAATCGCATCCACGGTGGTAAAGGGGCCATTCTGCAGCTTATAAATTATATATTCAAGGTAACTCACTACCCCTTTATTGAAAATATCGAACGCTTCCTGGTCGTAAAGACAGAAAACAATCTCTTTTAAGCCGCAATCCTCTTCCTTTAAATGGCGAAAGACCTCCTGCGCCATAATTTTTGCTGAAGCAAGAAGAGGAAATCCGCCTACCCCGCAACCCAATGCCGGGAAGGCGATAGACTTAACCTTCAATTCTTCGGCTACGCGCAGGGAGTTTTTGCAGGAATTTCTTATCTTTATCTCATCGGTCTTAAAATCCATCCCCATGGTCGCGGCATGAATAACGTATTTGGCCGAAAGCTTCCCGCCCTTTGTCCAGGCAGCCCCGCCGATATCAATAGGCCCTTTTTTTATCGCCTCATCTTCGATCTCTTTTCCGCCTTTTCTTTTTATCGCCCCGGCCACACCTCCGCCCATCTCTAATTTATTGTTAGCGGCATTGACTATGGCTTCAACTGCCAGCGCAGTGATATCTCCCTTGATTATTTTTATCTCGGTATCTTTTATCTTCATTTCTTACGCCACTTTCCGCTATGCGCTTCTTTGGGCTTAGGCAAATCCTTTATAGACTCCAAGGACTGGCACAAATCATCTTCCGGCATATGATACTCCGAAAGCTTACCAGTAAGGAATTTATCGTAACCGGTCAAATCCATCAACCCGTGCCCGCTGTAATTAAAAAGAATTACCTTTTCTTTTCCCTCTTCTTTGGCTTTTAGCGCCTCTTCGACAGTGCAGGCGATAGCATGGCTGGTCTCAGGGGCGCAAATAGTCCCTTCGGTCTTTGCCCAGAGCATTGCTGCTTCGTAACATTTTATCTGGTCATAGGCGCGAGGCTCAATCAACCCCTCAACCGCTGCCTGGCTGACTAACGGGCTCATCCCATGATAACGCAGGCCACCGGCATGTATCGGAGGCGGGACAAAATTATGCCCCAGGGTATACATGGGTAAGAGCGGAGTCATCCCCGCGGTATCTCCGAAATCATAAGCAAATGGCCCGCGGGTCAAAGTCGGGCAGGCAGTAGGTTCAACCGGGATTATCTTTATTTTGGCGCCATTGATTTTTTCATAAACAAAGGGAAAGGATAATCCGGCAAAATTGCTTCCTCCGCCTACGCAGCCGATGACGATATCAGGATTCTTCTCTCCGGCTATCTTCAGTTGCTCTTTTGCCTCCAGGCCGATGATCGTCTGATGCAGCATAACGTGGTTTAATACGCTCCCCAGGGAATAACGGGTCTCTCCGCTTGCATCGCTTACTGCCTCCTCCACTGCTTCGCTGATAGCAATACCCAGGCTACCCGGGGTATCCGGCATCTTCTTAAGTATTGCCCTTCCGGCATTCGTCTCATTGCTGGGGCTGGCCACACATTTTGCCCCCCAGGTCTGCATCATGATTTTGCGTAAGGGTTTCTGGTCGAAACTTATCCTGACCATATAAACCTTGCACTCCAGGCCGATAATATTACAGGCAAAGGCAAGCGCGCTTCCCCACTGCCCGGCTCCGGTCTCGGTAGTCAGCTTTTTAATACCGAACTTCTTGTTATACCAGGCCTGTGCCACCGCAGTGTTAGGTTTATGGCTTCCCGGAGGGCTTAAGGATTCATCTTTATAATAAATGCGCGCCGGGATCTTTAAGTATTCTTCCAGATAAGTTGCCCGGCGTAAGGGTGCCGGCCTCCAGCGATAAAGAATTTCAATTATCTCCTGCGGGATATCGATCCAGCGCTCCTTAGAGACCTCCTGTTCGATTAAATTCATCGGGAAGACCTTGGTAAGCATATCCGGGCTGATGGGCTTTCCATCGGGGCCAAGCGGCGGCTGCATGGGCGTAGGCAAATCCGCGGCCAGGTTATACCATCTCCTGGGGATATCCGACTCATTCAGGTTAATCTTCTTAACAACCATCTCTTCTCCTTTGTAAGCTAACGGGAATAGGTTACGCCGCTTCTTTTACAATATTTGAATACCAAACACCTGCTACAAAAGGGAGAAACCGGGAAACAAAGGTTCTGCCCGAAAGTAACCATCGCAGTATTTAAGTCTATCCAAAGGTGGCGCGGTACGATTTTTCTTAATCCCTCTTCCGTCTCTTCCGGGGTCCTGGTCTTAACCCATCCCAGGCGGTTAGAGATCCGGTGTACATGCGTATCCACGCATATCGCCGGTTTATTAAACCCCAGGCCTAAAACCAGGTTAGCGGTCTTCCTGCCCACGCCCTTAAGCTTTAAAAGCTCATCCAGCTTATCCGGGACCCTCCCGCCATATTCTTCTAAGATCTTTCTGGATACCCCGAGGATCACCCGCGACTTATTACGGTAGAAGCCAACCGGATAGATAAGCTTCTGAATGCGTAATGGAGTTAATTTTACCATACTTCTTGGGCTATCCGCAACCCTAAATAAGCGCGAGCTTGCTTCGATAGTCGTCTTATCCTTGGTGCGCAGGCTTAAGAGGCAGGAGATCAATACCTGATAGGGGTCATTGCGCCTGGAGACCAGCGTAACCGATGGCACGGTAAAACTTTTAATTTGCTTCTCAATGAGCCGAACTACCCTTACGATATCAGCCATGTATATATTATTTACCGAAGATAGCGTCTTTTAAACCTTTGATGATATCGGCGACTGCAGCCTGAAACTTGTATTTCGGCTCTTTAAGCGTACCGGTTATCCTGATCACCCCTAATCTCCCTGATTGACCGATTAAGGCAGTGGTAAGGTCTTTGAATGTCCCTGTCAGCGGCGCATTCTCATCCTGCACCTTGACATTAAGGGAGATATCCAGAGAGCTGTCAAAACCTATCCTGGCTTTTCCTTCAAGGTTGGAAATATTACTTAGCATCTTCAGGTTATCGGTAGAGATATACTGGTCCTGAACCGAGAAATCGCAGGAGGCCTCGCTAAAGACTATGCTCGAGAAATCCTTGCTGAAGATAAGCGACCCCAGGCCTTTGAAAAGATTGAGTTGCCAGAGCTTCGCTTCAGTCACTGATATCTTTCCCTCGCCGCTAAGGCTTCCAGGGTCATTAGCGAATCCGTTAAGCTTTAATTGGGCGGCGAGACTCCCTGAGATATCCTGATTCTTCATCTGGGTATCTTTTTTGAGGCTCTCAAGCTTTATCCCTTCGGCCTGCGCGCTTATCAAGTAAGGGAGGTTCTGCGAATCCAAGTTGCAGCTGGCATTGATATCCAGCGTGCCGTCGTAAGCCGTAATATGCATCTGGGGTATCTTTGCCACCCCCTCTGCCTGATTATAATCAAAGGTAAGCCCCTGTGAATGCAGCCCGTAAAGTGAAACTCCCTCCCCTGAGCCATTGGCCTGTATTATCAGCTTCTTGAAGTCGGCGATATTACCGCTTAAGCGCGCCTGTGCCTTAATCAGGCCTTGAGGTTTTATCTGCTCCAGCTGGCCCTTAAATCTCTTCAAGGGCACAGCTGTATCTTTTAAGTCCAGCGCGATTTCAGCTGTGAGTTCCGCTTCCGGCCCGGATGCATTATTCACGTCAATCTCGCCGTTGGCGGTGAACTGCGAATTAAGATAGTTACCCTTTAACCTGGAGAGCTTTATTATGCCGTTGTTAAAAGCGAAATTTGATTGAAGCGAGATATCCGAAGACGCAAGCTCAAGCTGTACTCCGGGAGAGTTAAAATCCGTAACCACGCCGGAGGTATTATAAAGAACCCCTTGATACTCCAGTTTAAGCTTCTCCCACTTCACCTGATTCTTGAAGAAATCTATCTTTCCGTTTACATTTTTAAGCGGATCGGGGAATTTTTCTATTTTTATCTGCGCCGACTTAAGCTGGAGAGAACCCGCATAATCCATCTCTTTGCTTTTTAAGCCGAATTTCGCCTCGGCGCCGACTTCAAGATTCATCTCAGCCGATATCCCGTCTTTTATAAGAGAAATATCTTTGCTGCGCAAGGATAACTTACCCGAAAGTTCGCTATTATCTAAAGCGATATCTGCTGAACCATCCAAGATACCCCTTGTAAACTGCAGGCCTGATCCCCGGTAATAAGGAAGGAACTCTTGTGGCGGGATATCCTGGAGGTAGATTTTTGCCGTGAACTTCCCGTCGCTAAGCAGGTATTCTCCTGCGGCTTTTATCTTTGCCAAAGGCTTAGCCGGTATCTCGGCTTCAAGGTCAAATTTTACACTGGCAGGAAGCGAGAGCCTGACTGCCATATTTAGATTCTCAATCCCCTTTTCAAAAGGAGGGGCTAAAGTATCATCGCGGAATACAATGCGCGAGTTCACAATCCTGACCCTGGAGACCAAAACTTCAAATTTAGGTTTTCCTCCTGGTGCCCCGCCTGGCAGGAGCCCCTGGATATTGAAAGTATTGTCTGCCCTGCGCTCTAAGAACAACTCTGCTGACCTGAGTTGCACGGAGGGGATGATAATCTTCTTTTGAAAAATCGGGAATACCAAGAAAATACATGAGGCTTCTTTCAGGCGCAGCAATGTCTCTTTCTCATCGTAAATACGCAAATCTTCAAGGACTAACCCCTTAAATAAACTGAAACGCAGCCTCCCCAGAGTTACGTTCTTGTGGGTGGCCTCCTGTATGCCATTTACCAAAAGCGATTTTATCTGGCGGGGGAGAAATACATTATTAAGGTAAACCGTGATCCCGCCGGCGAGCAAGGCCAATATAAGAAAAAGTATTAAGAGTTTCTTTGCCATTTTATTATCCGGGAGGCCTCAGCCAAGGCCTCTCTTTTTGTGCTGATCTTCTTTATCCCCTGCAACTCTTCCAGTTCTCTCAAAATCTTCCCGATTAAAGGAGAGGGTTCCAGTTTAAAACTCCTGATCAGGTCATCTCCGGTTATCAACCGTTCTCTCTTTTTTGCCCCGGCTTTCCTGAAATATTCTTTGACTAAACTAAAACATATCCTTTCATGCTGCAACCCTGCTTCTTTGGTAGAGAGCCGCCCCTTGGTTGCACGCTGGTCGGCAACGGAAAGCAGTAGTATAGACGCCGCCTCGGTTCCTGCGTCGCGAAAATAACGGAATACCGCACGGGAGGTGGGTTTCGGGGAATCCGCGAGGTATCCGGGTCTTAAGTGCCATAAAACCATGGCCTTTAAAGTACGCGCCTCTTCGTTGGAAAGCTTAAGCCGCTCGGAGATATTTTCGCTCAACTCCATCCCGATCCTTTCGTGGCCGTGGAATTTAATCTTCCTGCCTTCCCTCCTTAAGGCCTTAGGCTTTCCGATATCATGCAGCAGCATAGCCAGCTTAAGCAACTGCCTGCGTGAGCGCTGCGCTGAAATATATTCATCCAGGTATGCGTTCAGCCCTTCTCTGTTTTTAAGCTCAAGGAATAATCCCTCCAGTTGCTTCAGGGATTCCAGGGTATGTTTCCAGAGATCAAGGTGGTGATAGGGCCCGCCCCATACCCCACGCATCTTCTTTATCTCAGGGATTATCAACTCCAGGATCTTAGACTTATCCAGAGAATTGATAGCCTCAAAAGAATGCGGGGAGGAGAATATCCTGAATAGCTCATCCCGGATACGCTCACCGGAGATAGAGGAGAGCTTCTTCCTCTCGGCTATCGCCAGTTGCAGGGTCTTCTTTTCTATCTTAAAGTTAAAAAGCGAAGAGAAACCGAAGGCGCGCAAGATCCTCAATGGGTCCTCTGAGAAAGCATCACGATTTACGGCTTTTATCAGATTATCCTTTAAATCTTTTCTGCCTCCATAAGGATCGATGATAAAATCACGGCAGTCAGAAGCAGAGACGGCCTTCTCAAGCTCAAGCGCCAGGGAGTTTATGCTAAAATCCCTATGCAGCAGGTCCTCTTCCAGGTCTTTACCCCTAAAATCCGTAAAATCCAAGGTATAGAAGATATCCCCTGATTTCATGACCAGCCGGGATGCGCCATGCTCTTCATCCAGGACCACAAAACCTGCCTTTATTTTTCTTGAGAGGTTCTTCGCAAATTTTATTCCCCCTTTCTCCAGGGCAAAATCAAAATCGGGATTCTTCTTCCTCCTCTTTAAATAGAGGTCGCGCAGGGTGCCGCCGACGAGGTAGGGTCTCACCTTAGCCAGGTTGGCGAAGGCATCAATTTGCCTGAACAAGGCTAGTTCTTTTGGGTTGAAATCACGGGAAGGTTTCATACGGAGCAAAACTATTTGTTCTGGTTAAAAGTACTGGACTGTTTGATTATTTCATCTTCCACGAATATGGGGGCGTGTGCCCTTACTGCCAAAGCAATACTGTCGGAGGGGCGGGCATCTATTACCTTGCTCGTTCCTGATGCAGTTTTAAGAACAATCTTGGCATGGAATGTATTTTCTTCCAGCTTATCTATGATTATTTTCTCGATATTCGCTTCTAAATTCTCTATTGCCGCATAGAGCAGGTCATGGGTCAAAGGCCGTGGAGGGTTGAAACCGCTGATCTTCAACTTTATCGCCGAGGCCTCTGCCAGGCCGATGACTATCGGCAAAACCCTTTCCCCGCCCTTTTCTTTTAACACGATAAGCTGATCGTGCCTTTTTTCATCGATGACTATCTTGCTCAGCTCCATCTCCAGCATATAAAATTACTCCTTATTATTTTATCTTGCGCTTTTCTTTGCCCAAGATATCCTTAAGCTCAACCATAAACTGCCCCACATCCTTGAACTGGCGGTAGACCGAAGCGAACCTCACGTAGGCGACGTCGTCTAAGGTCTTTAGTTTTTCCATCACCAGCTCTCCGATGCGGCTTGATGAAACTTCGCGGTCTGACTTCTTCTGGACCTGCCGCTCTATCTGCATGACCACCTCTTCCATCTTTTCCATCCCTATAGGCCTTTTCTCGCAGGCCCGGCTTACCCCGGAGAGTATCTTCTTGCGGTCAAAGGCCTCTCTCCTGCCGTCTTTCTTTATTACCATAAGCGAGACTTCTTCGATATATTCATAGGTGGTGAAGCGTTTTCCGCATTTAAGGCATTCCCTGCGGCGGCGCACAGCAGACTCTTCCGCTGTTGAGCGCGAATCAACCACCTTATCTTCTTTGAATCCGCAATAAGGGCATTTCATTTCTTGACGCTTCTCAGCCTTATCCCTGCTTCCTTAAAGAATTTCCCCGAAAGCTTATCCGGATAATCTCCTGCGCTGACGATCTCTTTTACCCCTGCGTTAATCAGCATCTTGGCGCAGATAACGCAAGGCTGGTTAGTGACATAGAGGATGCTCTCTTTGGTTGATACCCCGTAAAGTGCCGCTTGAAGCAGCACGTTCTGCTCGGCATGCAGCCCACGGCAAAGTTCATGGCGTTCTCCCGAAGGAATATTAAGTTTCTCCCTGAGACAGCCAATATCAATGCAATGCTTAAGCCCCGAAGGCGCGCCGTTATAACCCGTGGCTAAGATCTTTTTGTCCTTGACCAGCACCGCTCCCACGCGCCTTCTCATGCAGGTAGCTCGTCTTGAAACCAAAGAAGCAACTTCTAAGAAATATTCGTCCCAGCTGGGACGATGATGCTGCGGGGTTATCTTTTTTTTCATCTTTCTTTTATTAACTCCGGATATAATGTGAACTTCTGGGTTAAGCTCAATACCTCTTTCCTGACCTCTTCAATCTTCTTGAGGTCATCGCTGTTATCTATGACCTCTGTGATAAGCTGCGCGATCTTGCGCATATGGAACTCTTTCAACCCTCTCGTAGTCACTGCTGCTGTCCCCAGGCGTATCCCGCTGGTCACTGCCGGGCTCTTCTTATCGAAAGGTATGAGGTTCTTGTTTACGGTAATGTTTGCCTGCCCCAGGGCAGAAGAAGCGTCGCTTCCGGTAATCCCTTTCTCATTTAGATCAGCAAGCAAAAGATGGGTATCTGTCCCTCCTGATACAATACGAAAACCCTTACCCGCCAGGCTCCTGGCCAACTCTCTTGAATTTCTGACAATCTGCCTCTGATAAGACTTAAAACTCGGCTGAAGGGCCTCATGGAAGGCCACGGCCTTAGCCGCGATAACATGCATCAGCGGCCCGCCCTGTATCCCGGGAAAGATCTCTGTGTCTATCTTCTTGGCGAATTCTTTTTTACAGATTACAAAACCCCCGCGCGGCCCGCGCAGGGTCTTATGGGTAGTGGAGCTGACGAATTCCGCGTAAGGCACAGGAGAAGGATGCACACCCGCCGCCACTAACCCTGCGATATGTGCCATATCTACAAAAAGGTATGCCCCGACCTTATCGCAAATCTTCCGGAATGCCTTGAAATCGATCTTCCTGGGATATGCGGAAGCACCGGCAAGGATCATCTTAGGCTTATGCCTTTTGGCTAATTCAAGGATCCTGGCGTAATCCAGCGTCTCTGTTTTACGGTCTACTCCGTAACCGACGACATTAAATAACATCCCGGAGAAATTATGCGGGTGGCCGTGCGTAAGGTGCCCTCCGGCAGATAAGTCCATCGCCAAAACCGTATCTCCGGGTTTAAGCGCGGCAAAATAAACTGCCATATTCGCCTGACTTCCCGAGTGCGCCTGGACATTGACGTGTTCAGCGCCGAAAAGCTTCTTTGCCCGCTCAACAGCCAAGCTCTCCGCCTCATCTACGTATTCGCATCCGCCGTACCAGCGCCGGCCGGGGTAACCCTCCGCGTATTTGTTGGTCAAGACAGAACCCTGGGCGGCGAGTACCGCCAGAGAAGTAAAATTCTCCGAGGCAATCAACTCCAGGTTATCCTCCTGCCGCTTGAGCTCTTTTCTTATAATTTCGTAAATCTTAGGGTCTACGTTTTTAAGGCTTCTCACTTTATCCTGCTCCTATCTCTTTTTCGATCTTTCGAATAAGGCTCAAGCGCCTTGCATGCCTGCCCCCCTGGAAAGAAGTATCCAGCCAGACCGATACTATCTTCTCTGCCAAGCCTTTCTTCATGAAGGCTGAGCCTAACACCAGGACATTGCTGTCGTTATGTTCTCGGGAAAGACGCGCTGCCTTCAGGTTATAACAAAGAGCAGCACGCACCCGGGGAAAACGGTTCGCCACTATGGAATTTCCTATCCCGCTCTTGCAAATCAGTATTCCCTTTTTGGACTTACCGCTGGATATAAGGCGGGCGAGGGATGCAGCATAGAGGGGATAATCACAACGCTCCTCCTCATGCACCCCCAGGTCCTTTACACAAAAACCTTTCCTGGAGAGATAATCCTTGAGCCTCTCTTTCAAACGAAAGCCTGCGTGGTCAGAGGCGATAAGTATATTTTTCATATGATATTACTGATCCTTTCTACGGCTTCCTTGATAAGCCCAAGCGTCTTATCATAAAACTCCGCCGGCTTGTTTATGGGGTCCGGTATATCCAAATCACCGTCTTTTATTTTAGCAAATTCCTTGAGTAAAAACAGCCTATTTTTTATCTCCGGGGCAAGCTCTACGATCCTTCTCTCCTGCGCGCTCTCCATGATCAATATAAGGTCGGACTTTTTAAGCATCTCTTTGGTAATCTTCCGGGAGCGGTGCTCAGAGACATCTATCCCTTCTTTTTCCAAGGCATTTTTGGTCGCTTCCGTCGCTCCCATCCCTCCCAAATTCATTACCCCTGCCGAGGCAACCTCTACATCATCCCTCTTCTTTTCCTTGAGTATTTTTTTAAGCAGGGCCTCTGCCATTACCGAGCGGCAGGAATTACCGGTACAGACAAAAAGTATGGTCTTCTTCCCTGCTGCCGCTTCGATCTCCTCTTTTTTTATCGCTCCTTCGCGCAAGACCAGGAGGGGGTCCACCGTCAAATCCACCACTGAAGATTCTATCCCCAGCCTGGATGCGCCTGCGTCAATGGCAAAATCTGCCTTTCCGCCAAAGGCCTTTAAGGCTTCGCCAAAAGTCTTTGGCGCAGGCTCTCCGGAAAGGTTTGCCGAAGGGCAGATTACCGGAACCCCCGAGAAAGCAACCACCTTCAGCGCCACAATATGGTCGGGCATGCGCATACCTACAGTGCCTTCTCTTGTTGATTTCAGAACTAATGTCAGAGGACCGGGCCAGAATTTATCTATAAGCTTATAAGCTGCTGTGGGTATCGCCCTGGCAAAATCCTCAATCTGCATCTTCTGGTCAATAAGCAGGGAGAAAGGTTTATCCCTCGGCCTCTCCTTTACCTTATATAGCCTTTCTACGGCCTTATTATCGGACATATTCGCGGCTATCCCGTAAACCGTCTCCGTAGGCAAGATCACCAGCCCTCCGGAGGCTAATGCCTTTGCTGCCTCCTGTATAAGGTGTTCATCAATACGGGCAAGGTCTATTTTTACTACTCGGGTCATGATCATAATTTTATCTTCGTCCGCCTGATCTTTAAACGCATAGCTTCTTTATATTTAAGGAGTTGAGTGCCCACCTTTTTATCGCTTGCGCCCAGGATGGCCAAGGCAAATAACGCAGCGTTCTTGGCGCCCGGCTTACCGATAGCCATGGAGGCAACCGGTATACCTGCGGGCATCTGCACGGTAGATAAGAGCGAATCCAGGCCCTTTAGGATTTTTGTTTCAATAGGGATCCCGATCACCGGTAAAGTAGTATGCGCTGCCACTACCCCT
>DATJPP010000130.1:0-8143 GCA_035506355.1 Candidatus Margulisiibacteriota bacterium
CGCCGGAAATTAAATAGAGGGAGGGTGGTAATAGCCATACTCGCATTACTAGTATTGCTATCCCTGATCCTCTACCTAAGAATTACCGTGCCAAAAACACACTTAAAACCCCTGTTCTCCGCGCTGATGAGACTTAAATACTGGCAACAGACCCTCCTCATTATCAGGGCCTTCCCCTGGACGGGAGTGGGTTTGGGCAATTTTAACCTGATACATTCGCGCTACTCCCACAATTCTTACCTGCAGATCTGGGCGGAGATGGGGATATTCGGGCTTGCCTCTTTTCTCTGGCTGATCTTTGCTATTTCAAGAGAGGCCCTAAAAAATATGGGGAGCTCCTCTCATAAGAAGGAGATCGCCGTCTTAAGCGCTGCGGGGGCGGCGTTTCTTTTGCATAATCTTCTAGATTTCAGTTTCTTTCTGCCGGAAGTGGCGTTTATCTGGTGGGTTATTTTAGGCCTGCTTTATTCGTATCACTCCTGAACTGGGCTTCTATGCAGCCGGCAGCCAGACAAAAACAGAGGTAAGGGCCCGGCCAATAAAAAAGCTCATATCCTCCCATATTAAAAAATATCCCGGTGAAGCTCATCAGGGCAGCAAGCGCAGGTAAATTCTTTCCCTCCCGGTAACTTTTCAGGCCTTTTTTAAAACTGTAGAAAATAAAGACCAGGAACGCCAGAAAACCAATGGCGCCTGTCTCTGATAATATGGTCAAGTGCATATTATCGGCAATCATTGTCTCCAGCTGAAAGCGGTGTCGATAGATAGAGTACTCCTTAAACCTGATCCTGAAATGCTCAAAGCCTATCCCGGTAAAAGGATGGTCTTTCAACATGCGATAGGCCATCCGGTACCGCTCCATCCTGTAATCAGAAAGAAGGCTTGACCCTTTAGGGCCGATAATCCATTCCCTGGATAGCCTGGCAAAGGGATAGGGGAGCCTGGAGCCGAAGAGTAGTAATGCCGACAAAAGAATACCCACCGACAATAAGCTCATATATTTTTTCTTCAGGAATAGATATATGATTACCAAAGCCATTAACGCTAAAAAAGCGCCGCGCGAGAAAGTAAATATAAGGACCGTAACCACCGTAACTAATCCCGCCCCTGCCATAAATCTAAAAGGCCCTTTTGTAATCCTGAAGACAAGGAAGTTAAAAGGGAGGCAGGCGAGCAGATAACTGCCTAAAGGGGAGGGATTAAGCTGGGTAGAGACCGGCCTTACAAAACCCGTAACATACCGCGAGTAATACGGATTATCCATCAGGTGGGCATAAATAGGGTTGGAGACAAAAAGTAATTCCCAGACCCCAAGCAAAGCAACCAGGGAACTGGCCCAAGAGAGAGCGGCAGCTAAGAAAAAAAACCTTTCCCCCTGGAAATTCTCTCCAACCAGATAATAGAGCAGGAATAGGGGGAGGGATAAATCCAGGTACATATTAAGCGCTACTCGTCTCTCCCGGGCAAAGAATAAGTTGAGCGCAAATGCCGCAAGCAATAGCCATAGTGGCGCATCGCTTGACTTAAAAATGGTCTTTCTTTTTTGCCACCAGAGAAGAGAAAAGCCGGTAAGGAGTAATATCTTTACAAATAACAGGCTATTGGAGGGGATGGGATTGTGCGGGATCAAGGAAAACCAGAAAACCACTAAAATAATCAAGCCCTTCTGCAGGCGTTCAAGCAAAGCGACTCCTTTTTAATCCGCGATTGAAACTCTCCACATCTTGATTCCCAAAACAAGAGAGATAAAGACTGCTGCGGTAACCGTGAGTAACCCGGGGAAATTACTCAACCTGCTTACAGCTAATCCGCAGAGGCAAAAAAATACCGTCCAGGCCGACATAAGCAATAGCGCCTTCCTTTTAGAATAACCCAGGATCAGGAAACGCATGACCAGATGGTCGTTGCTTTTATTAAATGGCAGTTTCTTTTTGCAGGCCCTGGTGAGAATGAGAAATACCGTGTCGAAAATAGGGAAACCTAAAATCAGGATGGGGCTTAATAGCGCTATCCTCCTCTCCAGCGGCGCATAACTGATTATCAAGGCTACCCCTGACAAAACAAATCCCAGGAAATGGCTGCCGGAATTGCCCATATAGATCTTTGCCGGAGGGAAATTATAAATCAGGAAAGCCAAAAGCGAACCCAGCAGGGCCAAAGAGAAGATCGCGCTGCAATAACTCGTCCCCGAAACCAGAAAAAAGGTAACGCTTATAATTGCCGCTGCAGAACCTGCCAGCCCATCCATAACATCCAGATGATTGAAGGCATTGGTAATCCCGATGACCCAGACAAAGGTAATGAGAATGTTGAGCCACTCCGGGATATTCACGATGTGCGTCCTGACATCGAATAATACCAGTATGCCGGTACAAATAATCTGGCCTGAGAATTTCGAGATTACCGATAATTCATGATTGTCATCTAGAAAGCCGAAAAGGAAGATCAAAAGCGAACCCAGGATAAGCCCCTTAAACTGCCAAGGATAATCCAAATGGCAATTTAGCGTAGAGGCGAGAAGGAACCCCAGGCACAAAGAGATCCCGCCTGTAACGGGCACACGGCCTGGTTTCTTCAAAAGAAGAAGAAGAAACCAGCTGGCAATAAAACTGATTAAGAGGGTATAAAGATAATTTACCTTAAAGGCCAGACAACCCAAAGATTTTCTCCGGATTTTAATTGAAAACTAATTCATTGTACAAATCCTGCGTACTTTTCAGCATATTATCGGTAAAGAAATCCTGGTTCAAGGTCCTTCCCGCCTCTGCGCCCAGCCTCATCCTTAACTCCCGGTCTTTTAAGAGGAGACTTAATTTCTCGCAGAGCAACCCTGTATCCCGGGGGGGGACTAAGAACCCGTTTTTCCCCTCGTGTATAACTTCACTGATACCTCCTGTATTGGTAGCCACTACCGGCTTTCCGGATGCCAGGGCTTCCAATACTACTATCGGCAGGCCTTCCCAGAGCGAGGTAAGCACGAAGATATCCATGGCCGAGAGTATCTCCGGGATATCCCTGCGCCAGCCGGTTAAAATTATTTTACCTTCCAGATGAGAAGAAGAGATCAATTTTTCTATATCCTTGCGCAACGCGCCGTCCCCTATCAGGATAAAGCTGACTTCCGGGAATGAACCGGCGATAAGACGGGCGGCTTCTATAAAATCTTTGACTGACTTCTGCGGCTTGAAACAAGAGATCATCCCCACCACCAGCCCTGAAGCATCAATCCCCAGGCCTCTCCTTATATCTTTATCTGCCTTGCCGAACCTGGCATAATCTATCCCATAACGGATGAGCAGATACTTATCCGCTGCTCCAATCTTACTGGTTAATCCTCTTTGTTTGTCATGTTCACAGACAACGATGATTGTATCGGTGAAGCTGGATGCGATCCTTTCCAAAGAGACAAATAACTTTCTTAAAAAAGGGTGCTGGTAGTCATTAAAGCTCCATCCGTGCACTGTGTGTATTACCGGCTTTACTCCGGCAAGGGCGGCTGCCAGGCGGCCCAGTATCCCGGCCTTTGAGCTATGCGTATGTATTATTCTGATCTTATGCTTCTTGATAAAAAGGTAGATCTCGATCAGCGCCAGGATATCCTCAAGTGGAGAGATCGAACGCTTAAGCCAGGCCGCCTTTTTAAAAAACAATCCCTCTATTAAAGAAGCCTCCGGTATTAATAAACCTCTCCGCCCGCTTAAGAGAAAAGGCCTGAACCTGTCTTTATCCAGTCGGCGCAGCAACTCCAATAATTGCGTCTGCGCCCCTCCCAGCTCAAGCTCGGTCACCACGAAAAGAATATTGATCTTCTGCATGCGCCCCCTAAACTGTGCGACAGAATTCCACCTTCCCCCAGCTGATCAGGTTATTTTTCATAATAATCACTACACCCAAAATCCCCTTTACCGATTTGGCAAATTCCAGCGCCGGTTGCAGGTCGCTTTTAGACTTAACCCTGTTACAGGTGGCCGTAGCCACTGCATCCGCCAAGGCAGAGCTTTTAGAGAGAATCACTACGCTGTCGGCAGAGCCAAAACTCAGGGAATGCCCCACTGTCCCGGAGGAAGTGCAGATCCCCACGGGAGTATCCTTGGCCTTAATCTTTAGTCCTAAGCCCCGCCACAATTTTGACCTCCCGGAGTATATTCCGACCACCCGGCTCTTGACGCTCCTGATAAAGATATCCCCCCCGTTCTCAATAATTATATCGCGGTAACCCGCCTGTAACAGTTCCATCCCCAAAGATTCGCTGATTGCACCCGCAACAGTCGCCATCGGCCCGACATTAGCCTTCTTTGACTGCTCTGCCATATCCCTGATGATTGAAGGCGCGCCGATCTCAACGCTCAACGGCTTTAAGGTCGTCAGAAACCTTCTGTCCTTATTGATATAGTTTTCGATATCCCAACGGTAGGAGCGGATCTTCTCTTCGATGAAATCTTTATCCACCGGTTTATTAGTGAGCACCTGCAGGTCCGTTTCTTTAGCTATTATGTGCATAAGGTGCAGCCCCTTGGCACCCACCCAATCCCTATAAAACCGCCTCTGGAATCCTTCCTGCTTAGCCATCTTAGCAAATCCTGGGTAAAGCTTCTGCCTCCGGCATATCTAATATACGCTTCCCGTTAAAAGGCGTATCAAGTATGACTTTTTTCTTGGGCTCCTTCACTACCCTGCCCACTATACTTGCCTTTCTGCCCAGCGCCTCTCTCTTGAGGCTGGATAACACTTCCTGCGCGGAATTCTCATCCACCACTATCATTGCCTTGCCTTCATTAGCGACATTAAACGGATCAATCCCCAATAATTCGCAGGCAGTTCTCACCTTTGCGGATACAGGCACATCCCTCTCTTCAATCACTATGCCCAATCCACAACCTTGCGCAATTTCATTCAGGGTGGATGCTATCCCTCCGCGAGTAGGATCGCGCATGAATTTTATTGCCTTTGTTTTTTTAAGCAAGGGGATGAGTAATTTATCTAAAGCGCAACAATCGCTTCTGATATTAAACCCCAAGTCCAGATCTTTCCTGCTGGACAAAACCGCGATACCATGTTCGCCGATTCCTCCGGTAAGGATAATCCGGTCTCCGGCTTTTATATTACGCAGGGATAATCTTCTATCCGCGAGGATCCTGCCTATCCCGGAGGTATTTATGAATATCCTGTCGCAGGCGCCTCTTTCTACAACCTTAAAATCTCCCGTTACCACTATGACATTGCATCTTTCTGCTTCCCTGGAGATAGAATCAACTATTTTCTCCAAAACACCCAGCTCAAGACCCTCTTCGACGATTATCGCCAGAGACAGATATAACGGTTTAGCTGCAGACATCACTAAATCATTGATTGTGCCGCATACAGCAAGCTTGCCGATATCCGCTCCGGGGAAAAATAAGGGGCTCACCACAAAGGAATCGGTGGTGAAAGCCAGCCTCCCTTTGCACTCGAGATAAGCACTATCGGAAAGTTCTTTTAATACGGGATTACCCAGCTTCTTAAGCAGCAAATCCCTTATAAGCTCCTGCATTAATCTACCGCCGCTTCCATGGCTTAAGAGTATCTTTTCCCCTGACATACCAAACCTCTAGTTTCCTTTTTCTTTGGTCTTCCTGAAAAGATCAAGAAACCTGTCTTCGTATTCTTTATAGACATTCCATTTATCCAGCTCCCTCTTAAGCTCATTGGCCTTGGTGATGTCAAACTTCGTTTGCTCAAATAGTCTCTCTATATTATCCTTAACTGAGATTGGAAGCTTGGTGAGCTGGTTAAGGGTCTTCTTGATCCCCTCTATCTCTTCTTCTCCGATAGGGGAAGGACCCTGCGGCCCGGACTTAAGATACTCCAGAAATTTGTTAATCTCTCCTTCTACGGAGCGGCTCTGTTCTGCCAGAGCGCTTAAATCAAGCTGGATATTTATTATCCTGGCTAACGCCTCAAGGACTGCCTGAGAGGCCCTGGGGTTCTCAAGCTGGATAGTATAAAAAGGTATCTCTCCTAGAAGACAGAATCCTTTAAATCCGGCGTTTTTCGCTATCCCCAGAAAAAGCCCATTCATCCCGCTGATCTGGCTTTCCAAGAGGAGGTTAAGACCATGCTTACTTAAGCCGTCTTTTAGATCATTGGAAGTGGCGGCAAACCACACCTGCGGCGTCTGGGTATGATCGATAGGTTGCGGCATAGAGGCAAAACTGACTATGACCTTCACGTCGAAGCTTCTGGCAAGGCGGATTATCCTCTCAGAATAATCCTGCGCCTTCGCCAGGTCGGGCTGTGCGCTGCTGATAAAAATAATTATATCGTTTTTCCCTTTTTTATTCTTCCAATAATAAAATTTACTGTAGGGCAGCTGAGGCAAGCTTAAGTTGCCCTCGTGGATGAAACTGCCGGTTAAGTAGAAAAACTCTTCCGGAGGTATTTCGGCAAATGCCTCTGCAGAGAGCTGTTCAATCAGGTAATTCGCCGCTTTAAAGGCTACCTCGCCCATACCCGGCCAAGCTACAATAAGATAAGGATCTCTAAGTTTTGGCCTTTTAACAATCTTTACCCCTTCCATATTTCGCTCCTTTAGATGCTAGCTGAACTTATAGTTTTTTAAGAAACTCTCCAACACCAGAGCCCCTTTGCACAGGTTCTCAATGCTGACATACTCATCCGACATATGCGCACACCCCTCGACCCCAAAGCCCGTGGCAATGGCGGGTATATTTTTTTCTTGGAAGAAAGAAATGGTAGTCGCGCCTTCTGAGCCATGGATAGCAACGGGCAGACCATGTTTCTTCAGGGCGCAGGCGTAATACCTGATCAAGGGATGGTCCTGGCCTATCTCATAGGGCTGTTGTATTCCTTCTATTTCAATAGAGAATTTGGAAGTATGCTCTTTTATGATTCTCTTAAGGCCACCGAGGAGTTCCTTATCCGATTCACCCGGCAGGAACCTGAAATCTAATTCAAATTCACACCAGTCTGCCACCACATTCACCTTATCGCCTCCGCGGATGGTACCGATATTCATGGTAGGCGGCCTTAAAAATCTGTTTTTGGAGAACCTGATTCTTCTCTCTTTTAGCTTTTCCAGGATATCTACTGCAATATTAATAGCGTTCTCCCCGAGCCAAGGATACGCCCCGTGCGCCCTTTTGCCTTCAATTTTAACCTTAAGATGCATCAGCCCTTTTTGGGTAATTATTATCTCGAAGTCATCGGCGTCCAGAACTACTGCTTCATCCGGATCCAAGATTTTCTTATCCAGGAGCGGGGCCAGCCCCCAGCGGGAACCGCTCTCCTCATCCGCTGTAGCGGCAAAGACCAGTTCATATCCTAAAGTACATTTTTCTTCAGCCAGGCTGTTCAAGGCCTCCATGCTACAGGCAAGATTTACCTTGCAGTCGGTAGAACCTAAACCATAGAGCCTGCCACTTTGTATCGTTCCTGCCAGTGGTTTAAAATGCCATTTATCTCCGCAAGGGACGGTATCCAGGTGCGGCGTGATCAGAAGTGATTTTCCCTTCCCCTCTCCTCTTAGCCTGGCTACAACATTTGCGCGATTCTTCTTGAATTCATAAACCTTGGAATGCAGTCCGAATTTCGCAAGGTACTCTTTTACAAAAGCGGCAATAGCAGCTTCGTCTCCTGGAGGATTCTGGGAGTCTATGCTGATAAGTTTCTGGATGAGCCTGATTAATCTTTTTTTATCGATCAAGGTTTAGAAGCTTAAGTTGGCGCTTATGGCCAGAGCGCTGCTATCAAGGAACTGGCCTTCTACGTTGAACCAGAAATTCTTCGAGAGAGGAAGGTCAAGGCCCGCAATAAGCCCGATGCTTCTGGTTAGATCCGACATCACCCTTTTTCTGCTCTCCGGAGTCCGATGGATATAGTCCAATCGCGACCACCTCGCCCCTAAATATGGCGTAGCTTTCGAGAAGGTACGCGAGATCAGAAAAGAATACTGCCAGTCATCCAGGATTGCCTTATGTTTTTCCTCCCCCTGCTCAGCGCCCTTAGGATGCACGCTGATATGCTGAAATCCGAAGACCGCTGCCAGATTATCTCTGTCATATAATTTTAAGCGGAAGCCATAGCCTCCGGCAAAGTTAGAAGCATAGTGTAGCTCGGTGCCATTGTTGGGGTGCTGCCTTATATT
>DATJPP010000131.1:0-2697 GCA_035506355.1 Candidatus Margulisiibacteriota bacterium
CTGCACCGAAGTGCGGCTCCTTTATCTTGTTTTTAGCCGTAAAATTTACCCTGATTTTCAGAGGCTCGCCGCTTTTTATTTTCGAGCATTTCCAGCCGAATCTATTAATGAATTCGACCTTATCTATATTAACCTCTTTGGTGCCTAATTCTTGCCCCCAATTAGAGGTATCATCTACCCATTTCTTCGTATTTTCCACTAACCTTATTTGCTTTTTAGCCGGACCGACGAAGAAATTATCCGTATTAAGCAGCCTGCGGTACCTGTTTATTGCCTCAAGCGGGTCGCCAAAGAATAACGCTTCCCCATGGCCTAATAAAATAACGGTATCGCACAATCTTTCTATAAGCTCTACGCTTTGGCTGGATATAATAAGAGTCCTTCCCAGGCGCTTAAACTCCATTAACTTCTCGAAACATTTGCTTTGGAAGAGCAGGTCCCCTACTGCTAAAATTTCATCTATAACCAGGATATCGCAGTCCAGGTTAGCTATAATACTAAAACCTAAACGCAGCCGCATCCCCTGGGAATAAGTGCCTAAGGGCATATTTATGAAATCGCCTAATTCGGAGAATTCTATTATGTATCTTAGCCTGCTATCAAGCTCCTCCTTTGTCGCGCCCAGTATGGAGCCATTAAGAAAGATATTTTCTTTACCCGTAAGTTCATCCTGGAAACCTACACCTAAATTAAAAAGCCCCAAAACTCTTCCGTTAGCTTTGACCCCGCCCTGCGTTGGAGAAAGCGTACCGGCGATTATATTCAAAAGCGTAGTTTTGCCGGACCCATTTCTGCCGATGACACCTAAGATTTTACCTTTAGAAAGGTCAAAAGATATTCCCCTTAAAGCCCAGAATTCTCCCGGGCTATCCTTATAAGGCTGTTGCGGTGCCTTATCAAGAAATTGATATTTTTTGCCAATTGAACGCAGCTCAACCGCATTCCTATCAACGATATCGGGTTCTCTTTCTTTTGTATTAGTAGGCGAGATAATCATTGATCCTGTACCTGTTCTTTTGATAAACATACAACCCCAAGAGAAAAATAATCACTGAAAAGCACAGGGGGATGAAAATAACTCCCAGTATATTGGCTTCAATTTTCATCTTAGAATAAAATCCGTTCAGAAGCACAATTCTATATGAGCCCAATAAGCCGACTAAGGGGTTAGAAATATATGCATCGAATAGATAAGGAGGCAATGAATCTTTAGCTAATCGCAAAGGATAAAATCCAGGGATTAAATAAAACAAAACCAGCAATAACACATCCAGTATGTATTTTATATCGCGCCATCTTGTATATAGCACCGATAAGATGATGGATATCCCTATTGTAATCAGTAAGTGAATTAATAAAACTAAGGGCAAGAAGATAATGAATGCGGGGAGCCCTTTTAAAATGAATAGCGCTGCAATGATTAAGATAGCCAGTGACGGCATAAAGTTAACAAAATTTGATAAGGTAACGGAAATGGGGATTAAATAGTGGGGGAAATTAGACTCCCTTATTAAGTTTCTGTTATCCATAAGGCTAGAGGTAGAAGCGGCGAGGGAATCCTGAAAAAAACGCCAAGGTAATACTGCGGTCATCAAGTACAGGAGATACGGGGCCTCTTCTATCTTCACTTTTAAAAACAGGGAGAAAATTACGTAGAAGACCGCAACGATGAAAAGAGGGGAAAGAAAAGCCCAAAGAAACCCCAGGAATGGCCTGGAATACCTGATTTTCAAGTCTTTAAGTATCAATTCCCGTATCAAGTTCCTTTTCGAGAACACTTCCTTACAAAAACCGGCACAAATCATAATTTAAGCTTTTATCAATTATTCTCTCGGATGGCGGATTGCCTTTGAAATTCCCTTCTGCAAGTCCAGAATCAACTTATGCCTTCTTTCCTTCTCTGCCTTAACTACGTCATCCGGTAATTTATCCGCTGCAGTACCCATCCTGGGTGAATATTTAAAGATGAAGGCGGAATTAAACCTGATTCCTTTAAGAAGGCCGTAAGTTTCACTAAAGTCTTTCTCTGTTTCGGAAGGAAAACCAACAATGACATCGGTTGTCAATATACCACCTTGTACAATTTTACGATAATTTTGCACTAAATCCAAGTAAAATCTAGAGTTATATCCGCGGTTCATTAATTTCAAAATCCGGTCGGACCCGGACTGAACAGGCAAATGCAGGATCTTTTTCAGTTTTTCCTCCCCCGCCATGGCCTTAAATAATTCAATTGAGGTATTCCTGGGGTGAGAGGTAAGGAAGCTGAACTCCTTAAGCCCCTTGACCTTACCTACAGTTTTTAATAACCCTATAAAATCTACTTCCGAATGATAAGCATTTACGTTCTGCCCCAGCAAGGTAAAAGAGGTTATCCCCTTATCAACCGCCTCCTCTATCTCCTTCAATATATCATTGTGGCGACGGTTATGCAATGCCCCCCGCACATAAGGAACTACGCAATAAGAGCAAAAGTTGGAGCAGCCTTCTGAAATTACCACGTAGGAGTGTTTTTCGTCTGCGTGGAAACCGGTATGGTATATATTCTCCGGCCGCAAAGAGCCGTCCGTCTCCCATATTTTTACCTCATACAAGCTTTTTCCTGAAATCTTCTTTATGATCTCCGGGATCTTATCTATATCAGATGGGCCGACAACAAAATCTATGCCGAAAGCGCGCTCAAATATCTTTTCCTTG
>DATJPP010000132.1:0-2197 GCA_035506355.1 Candidatus Margulisiibacteriota bacterium
GCCGGAAGATACTCCCAGTCTTTATCGGCCATGATTACGATAAGATTGGAGTCTTCGGGTATATATCGGGCAAATTCTTCAAATACCTCACCCAGTTTCATCTTGCTTTCGACCTTGGCAACGGCGAGCGTCCTGAGGATATTCTCCAGATGCTCCTGCCCTTTATTAAAAGGCACGTGCAATAACTGCTGTGCATGGCCGATGAGCTCAACCGAGACATCGCTGTTTATCAAATATTTCGCCACGGAGGCTGCTATCTTTATGGTGTATTCCGCTACAGTATCCTTGCCCTCCCCGAAGTTATTCTCAATATCCAGATTAAAAAGGATGGTCGCCCGGGAATAGCTGCGGCACTGGTATTCTTTGACAATAAGCTTGTTCATGCGCGCGCTTGAGAACCAGTGTATCCTCTTGATGGGGTCGCCATCCTTATAGTCCCTGATCCCGAAGAAATCATCCTCATCGCCGCTTACCCTTTTAGTCCCGATACCGAACCACGGGAGGGTGCCTTTTAATAATACAGGAAATTTATGCACTTTGAACACCTTGGGCATAACGTAGATTTCAGAACGCACATCGAATCTCTTTTTTAGAAAAAACAGGCCGCAGGGGTCAAAGAAATAAACCGAGAACGGCCCGGCGAAGTAGTGGCCGCGTAAAAAACAGAGACAGGAGTAGTTAAGTTTTACGCTTCCTCCTGAGGGCAGATACTCCAGCAGGATCAACTTTCGCCTCTCCTGCGGCATGGCAGGCCCAATGTTATCCTCGATAAGAAGGTTAAAAGCCGGGAGCCATCCGTTATTGAGCAGTGAAGCCTCCACCTCTAAAAGGTCATCCTCTTCTATCCTGCTATCCATTTTTCTGGTTAAGGTTAAATTAACGAAAGAATACTCCAGCAAGAGAAAGGAAAAACTTAACAGGACCAGCGATAGTATCAGCCAGAAAAGATAGTAAAAGAATGGGATGGCCGTGCGTAAGCTGATAACCAGGCTGAACGCGGCGATAAGGATAAGGAAAAGCCACCTCTTGAAGAGTACTTTCAGCATTTTTCCTCTTAAGGTATGGGCGTGCTCCTGGATAACTCCGAGATTATTAATTCCGGAGTAGTACCGGCGATCAAGGCCTTCGGATGCAGGGTTATCCTGTGTTTTAATACCCAGGGTAGAAGCTTGACTACATCTTCGGGTATTACATAATCCCTTCCTTCGAGCATCGCCCAGGCAGAAGATGCCTTCATCAGGGCGATAGAGGCCCTGGGGCTCGCCCCTAATTTTATATCTTCCTTGTTGCGGGTAGAAGAGACCAGCTTTACTATGTAATCCACGACGTGCACTGAGACTTCTATATTTTTTACTGCCGACTGGAGGCCCAAGATATCATCCAGGACCATCACCGGGCTAAGCTCATCTATGGGATGTATTACCTTCTGCCCCTGGACCACCTTTATCTCTTCTTCCTGCGGGAGGTAACCCATATCTATCTTCATTAGAAACCTGTCAATCTGGGCCTCCGGCAAAGGATAGGTCCCCTGGTATTCTATGGGGTTTTCCGTGGCTACTACCATAAAGGGTTGCGGCAGAAGTAAGGTCCTGCCGTCAATGGAAACCTTAAACTCCTGCATACATTCAAGGAGGGCAGATTGCGTGCGCGGGGTAGTCCTGTTTATTTCATCCGCCAGCATTATGTTGGTAAATACCGGCCCTTTCCTGAACTCGAACTCCCCTGTCTTGGGAAGATAGATGGACCCGCCGGTCACATCCGAAGGCAGGAGATCCGGGGTAAACTGTATTCTTTTAAAATCCCCGCTTATGGATTTGGCTAAGGCCAAGGCAAGGGTAGTCTTGCCTAAGCCCGGGACATCCTCTATAAGGATATGGCCGTTGGTTAACAAACCTACGATTAAGAGCTTTACCCTCTCGGTCTTGCCGACGACCACCTTCTCCACATTGTTAATCAATTTAAGCAGATTTTCTCTGTGCATAGAACCCTCTCCTTTCATTTGCCGTAACTTATCATTGGCCTGCGCTAAAACCGCTGATCTCTTTATTTATCAATTCCAGTCTTTCTGCCTTATTTTTTATCCGGACAAGGTCATGCTCAACGATATGCCTGGCTATCAAAAGGGCTGCCAGCTTATTCCCCCTTTTATTGAAGTGCTCGTCCTGTCTCCAGAAAAGGTCCTTCCGGTTATCCAGGG
>DATJPP010000133.1:0-3165 GCA_035506355.1 Candidatus Margulisiibacteriota bacterium
CCCAAGGTGCCCTTTGACCTGGAGAGCTCGCCAGATGAGATTTCCATGAGAGTGATGAATCTTCTCACCCCCATAGGTAAAGGGCAGCGCGGCCTTATTGTCGCCCAGCCTTACAGCGGCAAGACCGTGCTTTTGCAAAAATTAGCTAACGCCATTACCACTAATGACCCGGAAGCGGTATTGATCGTTCTCTTGATCGATGAACGCCCGGAGGAAGTAACGGATATGCAGCGCCATGTCAAGGGCGAGGTGATCTCATCTACCTTTGATGAGCCTCCGGAGAGGCACGTGCAGGTGGCGGATATCGTCTTAGAGAAGGCGAAGAGGCTGGTAGAGCACAAGAAGGATGTAGTCATCCTTTTAGATAGCATAACCCGGCTTGCCCGTGCTTACAACTCCGTAATCCCGCATAGCGGTAAGGTCTTATCCGGTGGTATAGACTCAAACGCCTTGCAGAAGCCCAAGAGGTTCTTTGGCGCAGCCAGGGCGATTGAAGAGGGAGGGAGCTTATCCATCATTGCCACCGCCCTGGTTGATACCGGAAGCCGCATGGATGAAGTAATCTTTGAAGAATTCAAGGGTACCGGGAACATGGAATTGCAGCTGGATAGGAACCTCTTCCAGAGGAGGATTTACCCTGCCATTGACATAAAACGTTCCAATACCCGGCATGAAGAATTGTTAGTCAAGCCTGACCACCTGCAGAAGGTCTGGATATTAAGGAAGGTTTTAAACGAACTGAGTAACGTCGAGGCAATGGAGCTTCTGATTGAAAAATTATCAAAGACCAAGAATAATGATGAGTTCCTGAATAGTATGAACCAATAGTACCTGGCGCTTATCGGAATTGCGCCAGTATGCCCTTGTGGGCAGGAGGAGTAGAATGAAAGAAAAGATTCATCCGAATTACAAAGAAAGTACGATTGTCTGCGCCTGCGGGGAGACGATACATACCCGTTCCACTAAACCGAGCATCCGGGTTGAGATCTGCTCGAAGTGCCATCCTTTTTTTACGGGAAAACAGAAATTCGTGGATTCCGCTGGTCGCGTGGATAAGTTCATGAAGAAATACGGTAAAAAGTAAAAGATAGAAGATGCTTGAGCAGTTGCAAAAACTTGATAACCGTTACTCTGAACTGGAAGGCCTTCTGGCCTCTTACGAGGTTATCTCCGACAAGGAGCAATATAACAGATACGCCAAGGAGCTGGCGGACCTAAGAGGAGTAGTTACTCTTTATCGCGAGCACAGGCAGGTCTTAAAGGAGTCTGAAGACCTAAAGGCGGTGCTTCGCGAGAAGCACGATAAAGAGTTCGCCGAGCTGGCGGAGAAAGAACTCCAGGATTTAGAGTCCAGGAAGGGTACTTTAGAAGATAAGCTTAAGGCCGCTTTAAAAGGAGAGGATAAGGATCTCGGCCGCGACTTAATCGTTGAGATCAGGCAGGGTACCGGCGGTGATGAAGCCGGGCTTTTTGCCGCCGACCTTTACCGGATGTACAGCAAATACGCGGCAAATAAAAACTGGACGGTAGAGTTTATGTCCGGGAGCACTACTGAAGTCGGGGGCTTTAAGGAAGTGGTCTTTAGCGTCAAAGGAAAAGACGCTTATAAGAGGCTTAAGTTTGAAAGCGGGGTCCACCGCGTCCAGCGTGTTCCCACTACTGAGGCTCAGGGGAGGATCCATACTTCTACTGCCACGGTAGCGATATTGGTCGAACCGGAAGAGGTTGATCTGGTGATTGAGCCCAAGGATTTAAGGATTGATACCTATCGCTCCAGCGGCCCGGGAGGCCAGCATATGCAGAAGACCGATTCCGCAGTGAGGATTACGCATATACCCACGGGTACGGTTGTGGCCTGCCAGGACGAGCGTTCGCAGACCAAGAATAAGAATAAGGCGATGAGAATATTACGCGCGAGGATCCTTGAGGCCAAACAAGAAGAAGAATCCAAGCGCCTATCCAAGGAGAGAAAGACCCAGATCGGCTCCGGAGACCGCAGCGAAAAAATACGTACTTATAATTTTCCTGACCGCAGGGTAACTGACCATCGCATCAATTTTACTTCCCACAGGCTGGAGGCGGTACTGGAAGGGGAGATGGATGAGATATCGGATGCCCTCCTGAAAGCGGCGGAAGAGAAGAAACAGGATGAATGAAGCGGAGCTTTTGTTTACGAAAGTATTGAATTGCGACCGGGTCTCATTATACCTGGATCGCGACCTATCTCTATCTGCGCAAGAAGCGAATTTTATTTCTCGTGTGCTAAAGAGAAGGATCCAGCATGAACCCCTGCAATATATCCTGGGGGAGGCGGATTTTATGGGCTTTAAGGTTGCGGTTAACCCTTCCGTGCTCATACCGCGCCCGGAAACGGAGATACTCGTAGAGACTGCGGGTAAGTATTTATCAGAAGTTATAAAACTGAAGGCAAAGGCAAGGGTATTAGATCTGGGGACGGGTTCGGGTTGCATCGCTATTGCACTGGCTAAATATTTTCCGCAGGCGGATATCCTGGCCTGCGATATCTCCAGAGAGGCGCTTAAGGTCGCGGCGCAGAATACCAGTTTACAGGGAGTAAGGGTTGATTTAAGGGAAGGGGACTTATTTGATGCCTGCATCTTAGCGAATGATGCCTTTGACCTGATAGTAAGCAACCCTCCTTATATCGCGAACAAAGATTTTACTACCCTGCAGCCGGAGATAAGTTATGAGCCGCGTATCGCCTTAGACGGCGGAGAAGATGGCCTGGTTTTTTACCGCAGGATAGCTGCCGGGGGAAGGCGTTATTTGAAGGACGGAGGATACCTCATCCTTGAAATAGGCATAGATCAGGCCCTTCCCATAAAGGAGATACTGGATCAGGAAGGGTCCTTAAAGATAAAAGAGGTAATCAGGGATTACAATAATATCGAACGAGTAATTGTCGTTGATAAGAAAGGGTAAGAATGGATAAACTGGTAATTGAGGGAGGCGTAAGGCTTAAGGGCGAGGTTACGGTTTCCGGTGCGAAGAATTCCGTGTTGCCGATTCTGGCAGCTACCCTCTTAACCGACGATGCCTGTATCATTAAAGGGGTCCCGGATTTGCGCGACACAAGTACGATGCTGAAGATCCTGCGTTCTCTGGGGAAGAACGTAGAATGCGAGAAAGGTGTTGTAACGGCAA
>DATJPP010000134.1:0-3501 GCA_035506355.1 Candidatus Margulisiibacteriota bacterium
CCCCGGTAGCGTTGGAGGGGCATTAGCCATGAATGCCGGTTCCTGGGGCAGGTCTATTTTAGAACTGACAAATAAGGTAAGGGTCTTAGATTATGGCGGCAGAGAGATAATCATCCCAAAACAAAAAATAAAATACTCCTACCGCAAGAGCAGCCTCGCCAAGTATATAATTCTGGGGGCAGATTTTAAGCTTAAAAAAAACAGCCCGGCTGCGATAGGTTCCAGCATCAAGGGATACCTGAAGCGCCGCAGGGCGTCTCAGGATAACTCTTATCCTAATGCCGGATGTATCTTTAAGAATCCTCCGGGAGAGTCTGCCGGAAGGCTCATAGATTTATGCGGCTTAAAGGGGAGAACCTGCGGGGGGGCCTTGATTTCTCCAAAGCACGCGAATTTTATACTGAATGCGAAAGGTGCCGGTTCCGCGGATGTCCTGAAATTGATCCAGTTGGCTAAGAAAATGGTCAAGGATAAATTCAATATCAAGCTGTGCCCAGAGATAAAGATATGGTAGCTGCAGATGCCTTCGGAAAAATAGGGGTATTGATGGGTGGGCCTTCTTCAGAGCGGGAGATATCGCTTAAGTCAGGAAAGGCGGTATACGAGGCATTAAAGGGCGCAGGAGTTGATGCGCTACCCTTAGATATTACGACGGATAGTATAGATGAAAATATAATACTGATTGGATCTTCAGGGATTAGCTGCGCCTTTATTGCCCTTCACGGCCGTTTCGGAGAGGACGGCCAGGTGCAGGATATTCTCGAGACGCTTAAGATGCCTTATACCGGTTCAGGCGTATCGGCGAGCAGACTGGCTATGGATAAAGTCTCTTCCCGCCAGATCTTTGAGTCCCATGATCTGTCTGTACCGCGCTACAAGGTAATGCATAAGGGTTCTTATCTTTCCGACACAGCATCCATATCGGAGATCGGTTTTCCTCTCGTAGTCAAGCCGGCAACGCACGGCTCAAGTATCGGCCTCTCCATCGTCCGTGAGCCCTCAGGAATTGCCAGGGCCCTGGAGTCAGCCTTTGAATTTGACGATAAGATCTTAATTGAAGAATATATAAAGGGGAGGGAGATGACCGTCGGTATTCTTGAGGATGATGCGCTTCCGGTAATCGAGATAATCCCCAGTAAAAGTTTCTTTGATTACGAGGCGAAATACCAGGCCGGAATGACCGAATACGTCGTTCCTGCGCGCCTCGATGAGGCGATTGCAAAAAATATACAATCCTCTGCCTTGAGCGCGCACAGGCTGCTCGGTTGTTTCGGTTGTTCCAGGGTTGACCTGATTTTATCCGAAAGAGGAATCCCTTTTGTCCTGGAAGTAAATACTATCCCCGGCCTTACAGCAACCAGCCTTTTACCTAAGGCGGCCAAGATTGTGGGGATAGATTTTACCCAGCTTTGCCTAAAATTAATAAGGCTTGCCTATGCGAATGCGAAGAAACAAGGATAACGGCGAAAGCAGTTCTCCAAAGGCCAGGTACATCCCTTTTAAACTGGTCTCTCTTTTGCTCATAATTCTTCTTGTAATCTCTATTAGTTTGGGTTATATTTGGAGAATCTTAACCACCTCGGATTATTTCAGGATAGAGGAAGTTATAAACCAGGAATCCAAGAAGGCGGATCTTTCTTATTTAAAGGGCAGGAATATATTCAGCGTTGATCTTAAAGGCGAATCTCTCCTTATACTGGGGTTTTTCCCGGACTATAGCGAGGTCAAACTGGTAAGGCTGCTGCCGAATAAGATCTTTGTACTTTTTTCCAGGCGTAAGCCCGTAGCGCTGGTGAGGCTTTACAAGTATTTTGCTTTAGATAAGGACGGGGTATTTTTTTTCGCCCCGTCTGATCCAAAAGAGCTGGATCTTCCACTGATCACCGGTCTTGAGACAAAAATATTTGGTGCCAAGCCCGGCACAAGGTATAATAATAAAGAAATCTTGCTCGCCTTGACGGTTATCAGGGAATCGAAGAGGAACAGGGTCTTCAAAGGCTACAAGATCAAGAGGATAGATTTGGCCAATCCGGCAAGCGCGTCTCTTTTCATACCGGTTGAGCACGATCTTCCGCCAGACCCCTGGGGGTCTAAAAAGGCGGCAGTTGATAACTTGGAGGTAAGGCTGGGGTCGGAGAATATCAAGGCAAGGCTTAATATCTTGGGTAATTTACTCATGAATTCCAAAAATGAATTGAGCAATACCAGGTATATCGATTTAAGGTTTAAGGAACCGGTGATAAAATTAAAAGATGCTAAATAACTATCTCTGCGCATTAGATATAGGTTCGAGTAAGCTCTCTGCCTGCGTAGCAGAGATCAAGAAAGGGCAGATACAGAGGGTTTTCTTTGAAAGCCTGCCTTGCGCCTTCGTCAAGGAAGGGATCGCCGTGGATTCCATCGGTCTGGTGGGCTCAATTGGAAAGTTGCTGGGCAACCTTCGGTCGAAATCCGGAATAAATATAAAATACCTCCATACGAATATTTCCGGTAAAGATATCGTTACCAAGCACAGCCATGCGATCGTCCCCCTTGCTGAAAGAGGGAATAAGGTCATTACCGCATCTGATATACAGATGGTGAATGAGCAGGCGCGCATACTCGGTTCAAGCCTGGAAGAAGAGATAATCCATCAGATACCGTCCGATTATACTATTGATGCCAAGAACAATATTCTTAACCCCCTCGGCCTTTACAGCCACAGGCTGGAAGTGGATTTATACCTGGTTTGCGCGAAATTATCTTCCGTACAAAGCCTAAGCCGCGCCGTAAACCAGTCCGGATACGAAATAAAGGACCTCTGGTTTTCCGGGCTGGCTACAAGTAAGGCGGTATTCAATCCTAATGAACTTAAGAACGGGATTAATATCTTCTGTGATATCGGCAGCGATATCACAGAATTGCTCATTTTTGATAAGGGCGTGCTCAAGGAAGTCCAGATACTTCCCATCGGAGGCGATGATTTGACTCGGCGGCTTTCCCGGGAACTAAAAGTAACCTTTGAACTTGCCGAAGAGATAAAGGTATCGCACGGAGTGATCGGTGACCCCCAGCATATCCCTGAGGATAAAGAAATACTGGTCAGAAGAAGCGGCCTTTATAAACCGATAAGGCAGAGGCTGGTTACGGAGATATTGTCCGAGCAGGCTAAGGCGCTCTGTTCTTCCATCAAGAGCACGCTGGAGAAGAAGGCCCCTTCGTATGAAATAGACAATTTTATCGTAGCGGGCAGGTCAGCCTTGCTTGAAGGGATGATTGAGTCGCTGGAAAACGTCTTGTCCATACCGGTTAAATTGGCCAGGATCAATGAGTCACACCTGATCCAGCTTGCCAAAGAGAACAGTTTCCTTTCGGCGCGTAAATACCTGACCTTCCTTACCTGTCTGGGGATGGTTTGCTCCGAGTTGCAGGAGAAACCCGCAGGGGTATTGCCGGTACAGCACGCCACCAAGAATCTGCTCCTTAAAGCCGTGAACAGGTTTAAGGAGACATACCAGGAGT
>DATJPP010000135.1:0-8545 GCA_035506355.1 Candidatus Margulisiibacteriota bacterium
TCTGTTATCAGATATACTGCCTAAAATTTTTGTTATTAATACATCGCAATATCTACGAACATTATTTTGAATCAGCTTAAACCTAATACCCCTATATTCAAAATAGTATATTCTTCGGATCAATCTTGCAGTATTATCAAATCCAATATGCATTAAATAAGCCATCTCTTATGGGATCTTTTAGTTAACTCCGGTTCTGCATAATATAGAAACCGTAGCCGTAGTAGGCGTGGTATTTCTTATACATCTCCTTTTCCAGCTCCAAGGGCTCAATTATGGCCTGGGCAGACGGGTCTCCCTTATATTTAATCTTTTTCTCGGCAAGCACCTTCTCTAGCGGCGTATAATAATTCATCCACCAGGATTCATCCGGTAAGGGGAAATAATCTACGAGTTTATATCCTGTCGACTCAATGAGCTTATATATATCTTTGTAATATTTGAGATTCGGATCTACCTTGGCAAAAAAATCCTTTACTTCCTGCGGGGCATCTGGCTTAAACCAGACCAGGTCACTTACCACTAAGTAGCCATTAGGCCGCAATAATCTTTTCCAGGACTTAAACGCCTGCTCAAATCCCATTATAAAGAGAGCGCCCTCGGACCAGATTAAGTCAAAACTTGCGTCTTTAAAATCCATCGCCGCCATATCGCCTACGACACATTTTACTCTATCCTGATAGCCGGCCTGGCTGAGGTTGCGCTTAAGGGTCTCGATAAAGGGCGGATGAATATCCAGTGCGGTAATCTTTCCGGAGGTTAACCTGGCTAAGACCTTAGTCTGTTTGCCCACGCCGCATCCTATATCCAGGATCTCGGGATGCTGGGGTAAGTCGCTTAGCTTTCCAAAGGCCTTTTGCGTGGAGGCATCATCACCCGGACCCTGTCTGGGTAAAGCCTCGAAGATTTCATAGAAAAGTGGGTCCATTTAAGGCTGTTTATCCGGCGACTTATTCACATCTACGGTAGTGTTTGTTATTTTCCCTGGCTTTAGAGTCTCTCTATGTTGAACCCTGAGAGATTTACGAGACCACTTGTCAAAAACTACATCAGGGCCTAAAGGTATATATCTGTTATTGAGCAGAGCCAAGAAGACGAATGAGCACAGGAAGATAAAAATGATACCCCAGGAGATTAAATAGTACTCATCTTTGTGCAGTTTCATTCTTAGCCTCCTCTTCCTGCAGGATGTGCCTTTAGGCGCCTTGCAACGTAGTATTCTACTAATGAAAGTATCCTGCTACGATCCTTCCCAGAAGGAATCCCGCGCCGCAGGATAAGGCGCCGATGAATAAGGTTTCCATTCCGCTTACCAGCCAGTTGACTTTAGTAATTCTGGTCTTTATGACGCCTAAAATAAAAAGAAATGCCGCAACCGAGACCGCAGAGACAAGTAGAGCCTTATGGGTTGTGTTGAAGATAAAAAAAGGAGTAATGGCCGGAAAGGCGCCCACAAGAAAAGAGATTGCAGAGATGAATCCTATCTCAAAGGGGTTATCAATCAGTCCGGGGCTGATGCCGATCTCCTCCTGGACCATAAACTCTAGCCATTTTTGTTTATTGGCGGTGATGCGCTTTACAGCGTTCTCTCGCTCATCCGGGCTAAAGCCCATATCGCCAAAGATAACCCTTATCTCCTGGGTTTCCTTGCGTGGGTCATCTTCTATTTCTTTGCGCTCGCGCTCAATCTGGTTCTCAAAAAAATTCTTCTGCGCCTTGGTGGATATATAGGAACCGAAGAATATTGCCAGCGTGCCTGAGACTATCTGGATCAGGCTGGATAAAATAATCCGGTTTCTGGTTACTAGGTAAACCGAAACTCCAGCAATAAATGACACTGTAGTCACTAAACCTGTATCAATGGCATAGACGACATCCCTTATTATTCTGCCTTTGGTGGTATGCCACTCTTCACCGTGCCAGTCTTTGAGTCTGTTCTCTAAAGGGCTTCTGATGATTCCTGTCATATCCTTCTACCTTGATTTTTGGTTTTCTTCTTCCTGTAAAATGCGCTTTAAGATCTTTCCCGTGGTATTCTTAGGGAGTGCTTCCCTAAACTCCACATATTTAGGCACCTTGTAAGGGGCTAATCTATCCCTCAAGTACTGGATAACCCCATGCTCCGTAGCCCCCTCCCCTTCTTTTAAGACCACAAAAGCCTTAGGCACCTCTCCCTTATGCTCATCCCCAATCCCGATCACCGCCGCCTCCTTGACGCAGGGATTCTGGTAGAGCACCTCTTCTAACTCCCGCGGGTAGACATTTAAACCCCGCACATTAATCATCTCCTTCTTCCTCCCGGCAATATAAACGTAGCCATCCTTATCAAACTTGGCCATATCACCTGTATAGAGCCAGCCGTCTTTGATGGTCGAAAGGGTCGCCTCCTCCTGCTTATAATACCCCTGCATCACGTTCGGGCCCTTCACCAGCAGCTCCCCAATTTTACCTACCTCCACCTCCCTATCGTGCTCATCCACAATCTTTAGCTCAATATTATCAGAGATACTCAAGCCAATCGAGCCGGGCTTGCGATGCTTTTTTAAGGGGTTTATGGTCACCACCGGAGAGGCCTCAGTCAGGCCGTAGCCCTCTAGCAAAGGGATGCGGAACTTCTTTTCAAAGCCCTTAAAGGTCTCTGCCGGAAGCGCAGCTGCCCCGGAAATACACACCCTTACCGGATTAAACAACTTTATCAAGGGGCTGTGCAGGATCTTAGGCAATTTGGTATTCTTTAAGATATTATAGATGGAAGGTATACCTACGAAGAGGCTTACCCGGTTCTTGCGGATGGCGCGGATAATGCGCTTAAAAGGCTTAACCGTCTTCATAATCACAATCTTAGCCCCCACCAATAAAGGCAGGTTCATGCAGACGGTTGCAGCAAAGGAATGAAAGAGCGGCAGGATGCAGATTAGGGCTTCCTTATTTTTTAAGTCTATGGCCTGGGAGCAATCCAAAGCATTAGAGATTAAGTTATAATGCGAGAGCATCGCGCCCTTAGGAGTCCCCATTGTACCCGAGGTATACAAAAGCACAGCCAGGTCATCAGGGTAGCTGGCAGCTTTCTCTAGGGCAGAGGTATCGCTTTTTTTAATGCGGTGTATATCCAGCATATCCTCTTTGACCTTGGTGGTAGTTATTATGTATTTAAGATGATCCGAGCGTAAGCACAGCTCCTCTGCCATATCCGCGTAGACCCGCGAGGTAATCATCGCCACCGCCTGGCTATCCTGGAGGACGTATTTAGCCTCCTCCATCTTAAACATGTAGTTAATCGGCACGACCACTGCCCCGGCTTTAAGGATTGCATAGTAGCTGATCACAAACTCCGGGCAGTTATCCAGGAATATGGCTACTTTCTCCTGGTTCTTTATCCCTAAGTGGATTAAACCTGCGGCAATATGGTTGGTAAGTTCATCCAGCGTTCTGTAGTTAATTTTCTTTTGCCCGAAGACTATAGCAATGCGCCGGGGGTGTTTCTTGGCGCTAAGGGTAAGTAACTCGCCTAAATTTTTAGGGACCATCAGCTAAATAGCTAATAAAGGATGATGCCTTTGGAATTAAGCTCGTTGATCCTCTCTTGGCTGGGGCGCTTATCTAATTCGGTTATTCCGGCCTGAGGCTGGGAAGCAGTTTCGTTACCTGTACCTGCAGCAGCCGCACCTTGCTCAACTTGTTTGTTGGTTTCTGTGGTTATCCCTGCCGGCATCTGTCTTTCGCTTTTTTGGCTAGAGAGGGTTTCTTTTTCCTTTGGGGCAGGCCTTTTAACGATGGTAATCCCTCTTTTTTCCGGGAGGATGGTTTGTGCCTCCATAGGCAACTGGCTTTGGATCGCCGCCTCCTCCTCCCTGCTTATCTGCTGCGGCAGGGGTGAGTTTTGAATGCTCCTCTGGGTGAGAAAGAAGCTTATGAGCATCGTTAAGATAACGAGGATAAGCAATAAGATTATCGGTCTAGCTTTCATAGATTATTCCTCCCATGCCAAAGTTATATAGTCTCCTGTAGTCGGAAAGAAGGGTGGCGGGTTATCTAAGAGGCGGGTGTCATAACTATAAGCCTTAGAATAGCCGCTGGTTTTATGACCTGTAGCGCCATTAAAGGTCCCTACCGGCCCGCGGTCAACCTGGATAATCCCCCCATAAACGGTAAGTGTCCCCTTGGCTGAGATGGTATCCCAGTTTTGGACCATAAAGGAAGTATCCAGCGCCATAATTGAAGCGTCGATCTCGACGTTATTCGGGGCACTGCTGGAGATTACTATATCACCCTCTGAGATTAATCCTAGCGTGTCAGTTGAAGCAGGATTGGTGCGTGGGTCAGTGTTATATACTACGCTATTGGGTATGATCATGTCACGCTGAGAGCCGGCGGTGAGCCTGCCCTTTAAGGTTCCGGAAATAGTCAGGCTGGCTCCGGAACTGCATTTACTGCCACTGCAGGCGACAAAGAGCGAGCCGTTAGTAGGTAGGGCCATATTGTGGTTATTCCAGTTTTTTGCCGAGTTAGTGACACTCATTGTACCATTGGAATTCAAGACTACCGTAGTATCGCCTACGAGCCACAGTCCGCCGGTGGCGGAAGCGGCGGTCCTTAAGTTTAAGGCCTGTGTCGGCATGTTGAATTGCTCGGCACCAAAGATCATTCCGGATTGAAAAGTCGGCTGGTCATAAGGAGGGTTGCTGGTGGCGCTAAGGTCAATAGCACGTCCGTTATTATAGAATTCGATGTAGTCATCGACTGAGCGCGCCTCTCCGCCAAAGACCGGATTCCCGTAGATGTTAAAATGGCCGTTGGTATGCGTAGGGCCGTTTAAGTTATCCTGGGTCCAGAACCAGACATCCGTGCCGCCGAAGGTCTCACGGTCGGTAAACCAGATGTAGCGCGCGAAGTTATCCGTCTGTACATAATTTATCAAGGTCTTGTTTATATTATTAGATGTCCCGGTTGCTGTTACCTTATAACGTCTTACGGTTGGCATTGCCCCGGGATTTCCTAAGTCCTGTATGCTAACCGAATAGGTCCCTATAGTGCCTAAGGTGCTGGCAGCTCCGCCTCCGTTCCAGGGGTTGACGTAGTTACCCGTAGGCGGTGCGCCTTGCAATCTGAACCAGTATAGCGCCCGGTTCAACCCGGCCTCCGCCAGGTTAAAGGCACGGGTTTGTCTTTTAAAGGTATTGATCGCCATATTCTGCGAGAGCGTCCTACCCAGAAAGGCAGAGGTTAGAATAGCAAGTACTGTTAGCACCATGTAGGCTGCCAGGAGCGCTATACCTTTCTTTTCTTTAAGCTTTGCGGATGGGTTCTTCATTTTTAGTTCCTCATTTTTACGATTAACTGCTCCGTATCCGTTATCTGCCTGCCCAATGTAGCCGTTTTTCGGGCCGTAATATCTACTTGGATAATCTTATCCTGCGTCCTTTTGAATTGCAGTGAAATGATATTCGTAGCGATGATCTTATTGACTCCGCCAAATGTGCGTATGAGTTGATTTGCGGCATTGCGGGAATAGGTAATATTCGTTGACCATTCTACAGCGCCCATGGCATCGATTACGGTTCCGTCTCCGTTAAGATCTGCAGGTATGGGAAAGCTGATGGTGTTACTGGTTGCGCCGAGATTAAGGTTTATTTTTGTGGATCGAGTTTGACTAAGATCCTTGTCTATAGTGGAAATTGCCCGGGTGAGTCCTTCGCGCAACTCTGTTTCGGTGTCTCCCATAAAGAAGGAGCGCTGCGCCACGGTCATAGAGAGGAGTATGGCTAAAGAGATTATGGAGAAAATAAGCATGGTAACCAGGACTTCAATTAAAGTCAGACCTTTCATATTTTCTAGCGATTGACGATTAAGCTTACCAGCTCAACCGGTGAATCGATTATATTGTTTCCGTTGACGTCTTCTGCACCGTTAAGTACGCCGTTTAGATTGGTATCTTCTCCGATGATCCTGCCCTTTTGCCTCCAGCAGACGCTGATGGTTACCTGCAGGAGTTCAGGGTTGGTATCGTTGACATAAACTACGCCCATATTCTGAGCTGGTAGTCCGTTTACGGTAAAAGTAAGCTGGTCATAATCGGAGGCTATCTGTGTGAAGTTGTAACTGCGGATCTGCTCCATTAGCCCTTCTGCGGCGTTAGTGGCGATACTCATATTCCTGGAAGTTGAGATCAGGTCAAAGCAGCTTATATACATCGCCAGCATCCCGCAGAGTATATATGCCAGTATAGCCACTGCCAGGAGCATCTCCATCAGGGTGAAACTCTTTTTAGAACTTAAAAACATATTTAACCCCTGTTCTTTTCTTTCACGCCTACCTTAAGAAGGAGGATAGCCAAAAGATAGGCCAGTAACGCCAGGATAAGAGAAATTATTAAATACCCCAGAAGCGTAGGGAGTATAGCATGATAAAGCGATACATGGAATATTCCTTTCCAATGCAGAGTCTTTATCCAGTAATTCCACTCTCCTAATGTCGACTTCCAATGAACATCGAAGATATGGGCACCCAGACGTATTGCAAAAATAAAGACGAGGAAGCTGACCCAGGTATTGGTAAGTAAGCTCCCGAAGAGTGCCGAGGCGCGATTGGCGCGTAGAAGGAAAGCAAGGAATAAAGCTACCATCGGTCCAATCCCGGGGAAAACCCCGGTAAATATTCCTATACTGAAGCCTAAGGCAATCTTCTGCGGGGAGTCATTGATTTTGAATATTTCAAGATATAGAAGCTTCAGCAGCTCGGGAAGTTTGAGGGTATCTTTCTTATTTTGTTTGTTATCGGGATTACCCATCTTTTTTTAAGGAAGGTTTAATATGAATCCCGGCAAATCTCTCCAATCCGTATGATTCCTGTATCCAGCCGTTAGAAAGGCCGTTTTCCTCCATTGCCTCTTCAGCCGCCTGGTATTCTTTTTCCGTCAGACGGCGGCTGATATCTTTAAATTGAGAAGCCTGGTAATAAGGCAGGTATTGGCTCATCAGGCTGATGTAGGTCTTTGTGGAAAGCTCATCTGCAATAAACTGCATAACTTTTTTTGTCCCTGAGACATCGTTAGGCAGGACCAGATGCCTGATGATCAAACCTTTATTTATTATACCTTCCTTATCGATATTTGCAAGTCCTACTTGTCTGTGCATCTCTTTTACCGCAAGGCGGTTATATTCCGGGTAGTCAGGCGCATCAGAATAAAGCCTGGCAGATTCAGCCTCTCCATAGCGCATGTCAGGAAGATAGATATCCACTATACCTTCCAGCCTTTTAATTATTTGCGCTAACTCATAGCCACCAGTATTATAAACCAGAGGTATGTTAAGTCCCTGCGGTATGGCCAGGAGCAGGCCCTTTAATATCTGGGGAAGGCAGTGGGTGGGACTGACAAAATTGATATTGTGGCATCCTTCTTCCTGGAGGGTGAGCATAATCTTCGCCAATTCGGCAAAATCCACCTCCCTCCCCTGCCCTATCTGGCTAAATTCGTAGTTCTGGCAATACACGCAGCGCATATTGCAGTTGGAAAAGAATATTGTCCCCGAGCCGTTAATCCCCGATATGGGCGGCTCTTCCCCGCGGTGGGCAATGTAGCTGAATACCTTAGGCTTAATCCCGGTCTTGCAGTAACCCAGCTCATTATTCAAGCGGTTAACCTTACAGGCCCGGGGGCAGATAGAGCAGCGCCCAAGCATCTTATAGAGTTCATCCGCAGTTTTGGCCAGTTCCCCGCTCTTATATTTTTCTAAATAGCCAGGATAGGCGTTCACGGTCATTCTTTTACCTGCCGGGAGTAGATTTGTCTTATGCGGTTGAATATAGACAGATAATCCTGACTCTTGTAGTCAGGATAGGTCCATTCCCGGGCCCGGTAAGTTTTATTGCGGTAGTCGAGGGTTATCTCTGCGTAAATTCCGCGCCCCAGATAAATACGGTGCGCGTAATCTTTGGTAGAAGCAAGGACAAGTTTTGAGAAGGCCAGATAACCGGGATCCAGGTTTACCTGCCTGAGGCCTCCCCGGCTTAATCTTTCTTCAATTTTATTTGTCTCTACTTTTATTTTTGACAATACCTCTGGCGAGACGAGTTTCTTAAAGCTCAGGAATTTCCTGGTGAGGTTGTCACCGAGTTCTTCCTGGTAGTAATCGGTTTGGTTGAAAGGCAGGGCTTCGCTCTCGAAGTCAATGCTGCCGAAACTCCGGATCAGGGATTTCCTGGCGCAAGAGAATGCTTCTTCGTACTTAAAGATTAAACCAACGATCAGTTTGACCGGGCTTGGTTTTTTTATCTTGCCCATAGGGATTAAGCTTTTAGCGTGCTTAATTACTGCATCTGGTGGTCAGGCAGGAACTTTCTTTGGGTATGAACTGGTTTACGTATTTTGAGATGGTCTTTTTCTGCGGCTCATTAATCTCATTAAAGAAGATAGCAATATTAAAGCCCGCATCTTCCTGGTCCTCTGACCTGACTACTACTCCCCTGCATTCCACATGGTATTCTTTTTTGCTTCCATCTTCTGTTGCGATTGGCAGGGTCAGCTTTACCATGACCTTAGTAAACG
>DATJPP010000136.1:0-2169 GCA_035506355.1 Candidatus Margulisiibacteriota bacterium
TTTGGGATGTTCCATACTGCTATTTTGGACCAGAAACGAAGGGTCTCAGGCTCAGGTATCAGGGTAATCCGCAAGCCGAAAGAAATTACTATCCGCGTTCCGCTGAAGGCGCTGGGTAACCCTAAGAAAATTTTAACCAGCGCCACTACGTATTTAGGCGGTTTATCTTTGGAATGGGTATCATGGAGGATCCTGGAGCTGCCCTGATGATTAAGCAATTAAAAGAAAAAGTCATCTCCTTATGGAAACTGCATAACAATCCCCCTGAAATAGCTTTAGGGGTAGCTATCGGGGTTTTCATCTCTATCCTTCCGGTGTATGGCTTGCATACTCTCCTGGTCATTCTTGCCGCTTTTTTAATCCGGCGGGCGAATGTTATAGCAATGCTGGTGGGTACGAATATTTCGCTTCCCCCCACGATCCCTTTTATTACCTGGGCAGGGTATAATATCGGCAGATTGATGCTGGGTAAAAAGTATCCCTATATTCCCTGTTTTACTTTCAAGGGATTATCTTACAAAGGTCTCATGAATTTTTACTATCCATTATTATTAGGAAGCCTGGTTTTAGCTGTTATTTGCGCAACGGTTTTCTATTTTCTGACCCTGAATTTTATGAATAAAAGAAGGAAGGCAAAGTTGGGTGCTTAAGAGAAGGCGTATGCTTTAAAAGCCTTGACTACCGCGCCATAGAGGTTTAACATTGATATATAGCGCAAGAGAACCCGGTCGTACTTAAAATTCCCTGGCTGAAAAAAGGAGGAGCAAATGCAGAATATGCTTGATAAGGCCCTAAGCTATCTGGCGCGATATGGCTTAAGTTTTGTTTATGCGATACTCATATTTATCATAGGAAGATGGGTAGCCCGTCTTCTCTCTAAAATAGCCGGCAGTGCTATGCATAAGTCAAAACTGAATGAAACCCTCGCCGCATTCCTCAAGAATATTATTTATTATCTGCTGCTTATCTTTGTCATTATTGCAGCCCTGAATAAACTCGGTATCGAAACTACTTCTTTTGTGGCGATCATCGGCGCAGCCGGCCTGGCGGTAGGCCTTGCCCTCCAGGGTTCTTTGGCTAATTTTGCTGCCGGGGTGATGCTGATCCTCTTTCAGCCGTTTAAAGTCGGGGATGAAGTTGATGCCGGCGGGGCGAGCGGGGTCGTAAAGGAAATACAGATCTTTAGCACGATCATGGTAACCGATGATAAGAAAACGATTATTGTCCCCAATGCCAAGATTACCTCGGATAAGATCGTTATTCACCGCTGAAGAAAGAGGAGCGACATATGTCTATTATCAAAGAGTTTAAGGAGTTTGCCGTAAAGGGTGATGCGGTGGATATGGCAGTGGGTATTGTAATCGGGGCTGCTTTCGGAAAAATCGTTACTTCTTTAGTCAGCGATGTGATTATGCCGCCCATAGGATTATTGCTCGGAGGCGTAGATTTTAAGAACCTGGCAATAACGCTCAAGGATGCAACGCTCACCCAACCCGCCGTTACTTTAAGATACGGGCAGTTTATCAATAGCGTAATTGATTTCCTGATCGTAGCGTTCTCTATTTTTATGGTTGTAAAAGGCATCAACAGTTTGAAAAAGAAACAGGCCTAACTTAGGATGAGGAGGAAGATCATGGCAGATGTAATACAGGAAGGATGGATTAAGGGGGTTGTAATTACCACTACCTGTTTAGCGGTTATGACCGCTATTGCCGCTGCCCGCGGTGCAGCCTGTGGTGCAAAAACACAGCTTTTGACCGCCATCGAATCCAGCAAATGGGCCTATTATCAGGCCAAGAGCATCAAGCAGAATCTGGCTGAGACGCAAAAGAACGCTTTTGAAGTTGAGGTCCTTGGTGCATCCAATGAAGAGCAGAAGGCGCTGTATGGGGATAAACTGAAGACTATCACTGGGGAGATCAGCCGCTATGAGAACGAGAAGAATCAAATCAGGCAAGAGGCGGAAGATGCTGCCGCGAATAATAAGGCAGTCTCTAGAAAAGGCAACTTTTTCTCAGCCTCGGTGATATTCTTTCAGATTGCGATCATGCTCTCCTCGGTAAGCGCGCTGTTGAAGAAAAGGTTCATGTGGGTTATCGGCCTGGTATTCGGCCTGATAGCGGCAGTGCTGTTGGGGTATGGGCTATTTTTGCAGCCGCTCCTATTTTA
>DATJPP010000137.1:0-11006 GCA_035506355.1 Candidatus Margulisiibacteriota bacterium
GGTGACGGAGGGGGCCTTAAACCTCATAGACAAGGATTACCTGGTAAAGGAAGCCGCCGGATTAATGCGCATTGCCGGCATCAAAACCGGGCCTCTGTATTTAGGAGTATTGATAGGCGGTAACGCAAAAGGTTTCTCGCTGGATAGGGAGAAGATCGCTATGCTCCTACGGGAAGCAAAGGCTGCTGCGGAGGAATTGGATGTTTACATACTTGCGACTACTTCGCGCAGGACCCCGAAAGATATTGAGATGGTCTTGAAAGAGGAATTTGCTGGCTATCCGCGCTGCCGGCTACTGGTAGTTGCCAACGAAAATAATATACCCGAAGCAGTGGGGGGTATACTGGGATTAAGTTCTGTGGTCATAATATCTCCGGAAAGCATCTCTATGGTATCAGAGGCAGTAAGCAGCGGTAAGCAGGTATTAGTTTTTGAATCGCGGGGCTTAAGCAAAAAACACAGGAGTTTTCTTGAATATTTTGCGCAAAAAGAGTATCTGCGTCTTCTGCCATGCGATCTTCTGAAAGAGGCAATTAAAAAGGCCTTTGGCCAGAGTGGCCGGCCGTCTTTAAATGATGGCGCCGCAGTCAGGGAAGCGTTGAATAAAATACTATGAATATACTGCAGATTTTACCCGAGCTTAATGTAGGGGGGGTTGAAACCGGGACGCTGGATCTGGCGAAATATCTTATCCGTCAGAATCATAAGGCGGTGGTAGTTTCAAACGGCGGGGCGCTGGTGGGCGAACTGAAAGGATTAGGCGCAATTCATTATCAGCTTCCGGTGCACAGGAAATCTTTTATTACGGCTTTTAAGATGGTCCCGCTTTTAGTTGAGATCATAAAAAAAGAAAATATAGACATAGTGCATGCGCGCTCGCGGGTCCCTGCCTGGATCGCTTATTTTGCCTGCCGCCGTACTAACGCCGTATTCATTACTACCTGCCACGGTTACTACCAGAAACACCCTTTTAGCGAGGTGATGGGATGGGGTAAGCGCGTGGTCGCGCTGAGTAATGTTATCGCCAGGCACATGGTCGATGATTTTCATGTCCCCTATGAGAGGATAAAGCTGGTGCCGCGCAGCGTAGACTTAGAGCGGTTTAAATACAAGGGTCCGCCAAGCGCAAGGAGAAAAAAAGATTTTAATGTCGGTATTATCGGGAGGATCACTCCCATAAAAGGACATTTGCATTTTATCAAGGCGATGGCCAAGGTATCCCGTCTTCTGCCGTACCTTAAGATCTGGATAGTAGGAAGCGCTCCTTCTTCACGCGAGGCCTACAAAGAGCAGTTGCAGGTTTTAGTCAGGAGGCTGGGCTTATGGCACTGCACGGAATTCTTAGGCGCGCAGAAGGATATCCCGGAGATAATCTCTCAATTCGACCTCCTAGTATTGGCTACCACTACCCACGAGGCCTTTGGCAGGGTTATAGTAGAGGCGCAGGCCTGCGGTGTCCCGGTGGTAGCTACAAAGGTAGGAGGGGTAGTGGATATAATCGAGGACGGTAAGACCGGGTTACTCGTCCCTCCCGCAGACCCCGCAGCAATAGCAGAGGCGGTACTCAAGATTTATAAAGACCCCGGCCTCTCCGATATCCTGGCAGAGAATGCCTATCGCAAGGTAAAGGAAAAATACAACGTCGAGCTGATGGTCGAAAATACGCTGGAGGTTTATCGGGATGCCCTCAGTAATTATAAGGCGCTTATCATCAAATTCAGTTCGCTGGGAGATGTCATACTCTCAACCGCGGCGATAAGGGCGATCAAAGAGAAACTAGGGGTTAATTATAAGATCAGTTTCCTGGTGGGAGAGGCCTCTAAAGAGGCGCTCTTGCGCTGCCCGTATATCGACGAGCTTTTAGTGACCAACCTTAAAGATAAAGGTTTAGGCGGCATAATCGCCCTGGGCAGGATGCTTCGGCGGAATAATTTTGACCTGGTCGTTGACCTGCAGAATAACCGTAAGAGCCATATCCTTGCGTTTCTTTCTTGGGCTAAGGAGCGCTACGGTTACGATAACAGGAAATTCGGTTTTTTACTCAACCGTAGCGTTAAAGATGACCCCTCGCCCCTTGATCCGGTAACCCATCAGTTCAGGATATTGAAGAAGATGGGCATAGAGCTAAAGGATCCGCACCTGGAGCTCTGGCCTTCAAGAGAAGATGAGCAGTATATAGAACAGTTCTTGAACCTTGAATGGTTAAGCCCCAGACAGAAGATCGTTGGTATAAACATAAGCGCAAGCGAGAGGTGGCCTACGAAGAACTGGCCGCAGCAGAATATCGCAAAGTTCTGCGAGGCGATGGGCGCTAAAGATATAAGGGTGGTGATTACGGGGACAGTTAAAGATACCCCATCCGCCAATGCCCTGCTTGCTTCATCCCGGCAGGCCAAGATTATAAATGCCTGCGCTAAAACTTCGGTGAACCAGCTTGCCTGTTTGATTAAACGTTGCAGCGTCTATGTCTCCGCCGATTCTTCTCCTTTGCACATCGCATCTGCAGTAGGCACCCCGTTCGTGGCGTTATTCGGACCTACCGATTCCAGGCGGCATCTGCCTCCGGGGAAAGACTTTATCGTGCTTAAAAAAGATCTATCCTGCAGCCCCTGCTATAAGACAAAGTGCAGGAAGAGCAGCTGCCTGGGGGCAATTACCCCGGAAGAGGTATTGGAGGCTGTAAACGCTCTCTTAAAATGAAGATCCTATACTTAAGCAACCATCTTAATATCGGGGGGATCACCAGTTATCTGTTGACCCTTGCGCGGGGGCTGAAGTCCAGGGGGCATGAAGTATATATTGCCTCCAGCTCGCAAGGGTTAACTGCCGGTTACTCAAAAGAAGGATTCACCTTTTTCCCCATTCCCATAAGGACTAAAAAGGATTTGAGCCCCAAGATAATCTTCAGCAGGATAAAACTTTCCGGGTTAATCAGAGAATACAATATAGGCCTGGTACATTCTAATACCCGTACCACCCAGATCCTGGGCTGTCTGTTAAGCAAGTCCACCGGGTGCGTGCATATTACAACCTGCCACGGCTATTTCAAGAGGAGGCTCTTGCGCAGGATCTTTCCCTGTTGGGGCGATAAGATAATCGCCGTAAGCGAACAGGTCAAGGAACACCTGCTGGATGATTTTAAGGTAGAAGCAGATAAGGTTAAGGTGATACATAACGGAATAGACCTGGAAAAATTCAAGATCACCGATCAAAAATCAAAATCGGAGGCCAAGAGGGTGCTGGGGTTTGAGGATTCGCCGGTATTGGGGATAATTGCCAGACTTTCTGACGTAAAAGGCCATACTTATCTTATCAGGGCATTCCCGGAGGTCCTGGACAGCTTTCCGGAGGCAAAATTATTACTCGTAGGCAGGGGTAAGATGCAGGCTGAACTTTTAAAGCTGGTGAAGGGTTTAAATATCCAAAATAGTGTCTTCTTTATGCCGGAAGTCTGTGATACAATGGAGATGCTGGCAGCTATGGATATATTTGTCATGCCTTCGCTAAAAGAAGGGTTAGGCCTGGCCCTTATGGAGGCGATGGCATCAGCCATCCCGGTTATCGGCTCTAATATCGGAGGGATAAAGAGCCTGATAAAAGACGGCACAACCGGGCTGCTGGTTGAGCCTTCTGACATAAAAGGGTTAACTGTGGCTATGCTGGATTTGCTTGAAAATAAAGATAAAGCGGCTGCGTTGGGTAAGAATGCCAGGAAATTTATAAGGGAAAACTTTTCACAGGAATTGATGGTTGAACAAACAGAAGCCCTATACTTAGAATGCTTAAAAAATCGGGGATAATAGCTGTAATATTGATTGTTGCCGGCTTTATCTTCTCGGGGTTTGTGCTGCGGAGCAACTACGCGGTGCCTATACTAATGTATCATTCCGTAAACCCGGTAAAAAATCCATATATCCGCAGCCTGATCGTTTCTCCGGAGTCATTCCGCAGGCAGATGCGTTTTTTAAAAGAACGCCGTTACAATGTCGTCACCTTAAAACAGCTTGGCGAACTTATCGCCTCCGGCGGGAAGATCCCCCCCCGGACTATAGCCATAACCTTTGACGACGGATACAGGGATAATTATACCTATGCCTTCCCCGTGTTAAAAGAATACAAAATACCTGCTACTATATTTATCATCATTGATGAGGTGGGAAGGCTGGTCAAAGATAAGAGCGGCGATGACAGGTTGAGCTGGGAAGAGATCAGGTTGATGCAAGATTCCGGATTAATAAATTTCGGCAGCCATACTATGGGTCCTAAGCTCTTGACCGAGATTAAATCGGAGGAAGAATTAAAGAGGCAGATCTTCCTTTCCAAAAGCATCCTGGAGGGGGAGTTAGGTGTTCCTGTTTACGCTTTCAGTTATCCCGAAGGCAGGTTCAACGCCAAGATCAGGCAGATGGTGATGGACGCCGGATATAAAATGGCGGTAGCTACCAAGCTGAAGAAGGATTATACCAAAAATGACGTCTTTGCATTAAGGCGGGTGAGGGTCTCGCCAAACTCGGATAATCTTTTTGTCTTCTGGTTTGAGACGAGCGGATTTTATAATTTTTTGCGCAGAAGATAATCAGAGATGATCAAAGAGCAGAGGAAAAGGATACTCATCTTCAATGTCAACTGGCTGGGGGATGTTATCTTCTCGACAGCTGTCATCAGGAATGTCAGGCGTAACTATCCGGATAGTTTTATTGCCTGTGCTCTGCCCAGCAGGTGCTATCCCGCATTAAAAGGCAACCCCCATCTGGATGAGGTGATCATATACGACGAGAAGGACAGGCATAAAGGGCTGATTTCCCAGTTGGATTTCATAAAGATACTTAAATCAAAAAAGTTCGATACCGTCTTTTTGCTGCACCGGTCTTTTACCCGGGCGCTCCTCTGTCGCCTGGCCGGTATTCCGGAGCGCGTAGGTTATTACACCGGGAAGCGCGGTTTTCTGCTGACCAAAAAGATCATCCCTCCCGATAGAGAGGGGATGCACCGCATAGACTACTATCTGAATATTATCGAGAAGTCCGGTTTAAAAGTCGAGGATAGATATCCTGATTTTTTCGTGGCGGAAGAGGATATGAAATTCGTGGAAAATATCCTTAAGAAGAACGCAATTGATAAAGAAAGCTTTCTTGTGGTGATTAATCCCGGGGGAAATTGGCTCCCCAAACGCTGGCCGAAGGATTACTGGTCGCTTTTGGCGGACAGATTGATCTCAGAGCTTTCCGCCAAGGTAGTGATTACTGGTAGTGCTGATGACCTGCCTTTGGCAATCAAGATCAAGGAAGGAATGAAGGAGGTCCCGGTGATAGTCTGCGGGATATTCAACCTTAAGCAGTTAGGCGCCTTGGCTAAAAGAGCGGATTTTTTTATTACCGCCGACACCGGGCCCTTGCATATCGCCAATGCCTCCGGGGCAAAAAGAATAATCGCGCTTTTCGGGCCAACCTCTCCTGCCATAACCGGGCCGTTCCCTTTCAAGAATATATCGGTCCTTAAAGAGGATACCGGATGCAGGATACCCTGTTATCTTGTATCATGCCCGGATAACCGCTGCATGAAAGCGATTTCGCCTGCAAAAGTAATGGAGCTGATAAGATCGTTAAGGGACTAAGAGATATGCCGGTTAAGAAAATTCTTTTTATCACTTTAAGCAATATCGGCGATGCTGTTCTGACCCTGCCGGTATTAGATGTCCTACTGGATAATTTTCCCGGCAGCAAAGTTACGGTCATGGCAGGGCCGCGGTCCAGCGAGCTCTTTGAAAATAATCCGCAGATAGAGAAACTCATCATTTATGATAAACACGCAAGGCTCATAAAGAAGATCGAACTCTTCTTTGAGCTAAGGAGTGAAGGCTTTGATATGGTGGTCAACCTGCGTAACAGCCTCCTCGGCGTATTGTTGAGCGCCCCGCTAAAAACACCGTCATTTTTGAAGGTACCCGGGAGCATAAAACATATGCGAGATAGGCATCTTCATAAGATCAGAAAGTTTATCCCCGAGCAAAGATGGGGCCAGAAGGTAAAGCATAATTCTCTATATGTCAAAGAGGGCGAAGAGGAGAACTTAAGGCGTATCTTAAAAGAAAACGGGATTACGGAAAATGATAAAGTCATTGTGATAGCGCCAGGCTCAAGGAGCAGCACCAAGAGATGGGGAAAGGAAAAATTTCTTCGTCTTCTGCCGGAGCTTGGTGCCGAAAAGATGACGCGGATAATCCTGATAGGAGATCAGGATGATTCAGCAATAGCGCAGTATATCGAGAGGAATTCTTCTTTTAAGGTATTGAACCTCTGCTCAAGGACTACGCTTAACGGCCTGGTCGCGCTTCTGAAGAGAGCGGACCTCTTGATAACCAATGACAGCGCCAGCTCCCATCTGGCGAGCTATCTCAATAAGCCGGTAGTCGCCATTTTTGGCCCTACCGACGACCTAAAATACGGTCCCTGGTCGGATAATTATGCGGTGGTAAAAAAAGATATCTTCTGCCGCCCCTGCGAAAAGGCGCAATGCAGGTTCGGGACCTTGGAATGTATGCGTATCATACAGGCCGGTGACGTGCTCAAGCGAGTAAGGGAGGTCGCGGCGGATGCCCGGGTAGCTGCATGGCCGGACGCTTCCAGGCCAAGACGCATACTCATAGTACGCACGGACAGGATAGGGGATGTAATACTTTCTACCCCGGTTATAAAAGCGCTAAGGGAAGCGTATCCTGATTCCTATTTGGCAATGATGGTTGCCCCTTATGCCAGGGAGGTGCTGGAGGGGAATCCCTATCTGGATAACGTATTTATTTACGATAAGGACTTAAAGCAGAAGGGGTGGCTGCAATCCGTTAAGTTCGCCTTATTCCTTAAGAAGCAAAAATTTGATTTAGCGTTAATACTGCATCCGACTAACAGGGCGCACCTGGTAACGTTTTTAGCCGGCATAAAAAGAAGGATCGGATATGACCGTAAATTCGCGTTTTTGCTTACGGATAAACTCAGGCATGCAAAAGAATTTGGGGAAAAGCATGAATCGGAATATAACCTGGATTTGGTAAGATACCTGGGGATTAAGCCAGGGGATAGCAAGGTTTTTATGCCCCTTAAAGATGAGGCGCAGGTGTGGCTCGGGAAGCTTTTAAAAGAGGCAGGGATAGAAAAAGAAGACAGGGTATTAGCGATAAACCCCGGGGCGAGTTGCCGGTCAAAGCTTTGGCCGGATGAAAGGTTTGCCCAGGTGGCGGATATCTTAAGCCAGAGGCATGGCCTTAAAGTGGTCCTCGTCTCCGCGGCATCGGATCTGCCTGTTGCCCGTGATGTCGGAGAGTATATGCGTACTCCTTCGGTAAATCTGGCAGGAAAGACTTCTTTGAGTCAATTAGCCAGCGTATTGAAAAGATGCGCGTTATTTATCTCTAATGATTCAGGCCCGGTGCATATCGCCTCTGCCTTAGGCACTCCGGTGATATCCATCTTCGGCAGGAACCAGCCAGGCCTTTCTCCCCGGCGCTGGGGCCCTTTAGGGGATAAGGCTAAAATCTTGCATAAAGAGATTGGTTGTATCCAATGCCTTGCGCATAACTGTAAAAAGGAATATTCCTGTCTCAAGGAGATTAGCGTTGAAGAGGTGGTTAGTTTGGCGGAGGAGCTGCTGAAGGAGTGAAAAGTTTAGCCCTTGGCACGGGGTGCTGGGGGGCATGAATTTCTGGAAGGAAATTAACTGAAATTCAGGAGGGTAAACAATGAAAAAGGCGCGCCTTGGGGTTTTGTTATTGACATTTATTTTATATTATACCCCGCATCTTTTGGCTGATACCATCACTCTCAAAACCGGTGAGAGGATCACCGGAAAGATCATTTTGCGGACAGAGAGATATGTGAAACTGCAGAACGATACCGGTTCGGTGATTTATTTTATGGACGGGATCGCTAATATATCTTCCGATGATACGGGCGCTACTACAGAACATGTCTTAAAGGCTGCCCCTGAAGCTGCGGTAAAGGCGGGGAGTGAAGAAAAGGTAAACGAAACAGTTGTCAGCCAGCCAGAGGCAATTAATGAGCCAAGGTCTTTAAAGCCCACCTTTAAGACGGCAAAGATAATCTATGAGGTTACGGAGAATATGCCTCCCTATGAAAGGCGCATACAGAGGATAGTTTATATAGATACGGTGAATAACCGGCGCAGGGATGAGGAGACGGAGATATTTGTCCCGGGGAAGCTCCAGGATAAGAGAGATGAACTGAATATTTTTGATGGCAAGAAATATTACCACATCGACCTGGCAAAGGGGGTGGCTACTTACCTGGACTATTCAAAAGAAGGGAATTTCTATTCCTGGATTGACGACGCTGCTTTTTCCGATGCCAACCCCGTCGGTAGCGAAGAGATATTAGGAAAACGCTGCCGGGTTTATGATGCAGGGCAGATCAGAACCTGGTCCTGGAACGGGCTGATATTGAAACAAATATCGAGGAATGAAAATTCTTACAGTTCGCTATCTGCTACCAACATTGAGGAGAACCTGCCTTTAAGCGAAGATATTTTTAAGTTACCCGATTCCATCAAGACGCAATTGGTCCAGGGTGTGATCCAAAAGCCCACCAAGACTTATAGCCGGACAGCAGTTGCGGTCGTTCCCCCGGAGCAGGAAAACATCAATACCGGGAAAGCCCCCGCGGAAGGAGTCTCCTTGCCTGTCTCTGCCGCGCAGATTCCGGACAAGGATATAGAAAAGATCTTAAAAAACCAGCAAGGTCAAAAAGGGGACTTAAGGAATATCGATTTTACAAAAATGCTCTCTTCCGGAGAGGAGTCCAAGAAAGAGGTAGCTAAGGTAGACTTGGAAGATATCTCAACCGCCCTGGAATTATACAAGGTTGATAACGGTAAATACCCTACGACCAGCCAGGGCCTTAAATCTCTGGCGGGAACGTATCTGGGGGATGAGCTGAAGGACCCCTGGGGGAGGGCTTATCGCTACATCAGCCCTGCGGAGGGAGGAAAGGATTACGAATTATATTCTGCCGGGGCAGACGGTATCGATGGGAATGCCGACGATCTAAAATAACACTATGGAAGAAAATAATCAAAAGAACAGTTATGCGCAACTGGTGACCGGATTAATCTCTGCCATCCGCAAGGCCGCTTTCTACCCTGCGAAACACCCTGCAGTTGTTTCTGCGGTAGAAGAGCTCTTCAGGGAGTTGTCCTTAATCTTAAAGACCAAAGATAGCCTGACACTGGATATTGCCCCGGACAATAAGATACTGGTTGAGGGAGAGCCCGTGGGAGAGAATACTGCCTTGATTGAGCAGAGCGTTTTCTATTTTAAGAAGGCGAAGATCGACAACCTCACCTTTATCTCCGGGCTTATCCAGGATGAGCTGGAGAGGCTGATCGAGGTCATATTGAATGATCCTAAACAAGCCAGGACAGGATCAGGCCTTAAGAAAGTTTTAGCCGAAAATAACATAGAACATATACAGACAAACCAGTTCTCCTATATAAAAGTCGATAAAGAGAAAGAGGCCTTGATAGATAAGGTAGATAAGTCGGAGCTGGATGAGATCAAGTCGAAAGTCATGGGTTTAGTTTCTGGAAAGATTGCCAAGGAGGAAACCGAGGCAATAGGCGGGGAGGTTTTTGCGGTCGTTATCCGTGAATTAAAAAAAGAGAAAGCCGTAAGTAACGCCACCAGGGGCCTGCTTAAGAAGTTCCTCTCTTCTTATGCGGGCGAAGAAACGGGCATAGCCCGTCTTAAAACAGCCTTGATGAGCTCAGGGTGCCCCGCGGAAAAGGCGGATTCTTTATTAAAAAAACTGGAGACGGATTCGGGAAAAACAAAAGAAGCCCGTCCATCCTTAGCGCAGGAGAATGAAGAGCTAAGGTCCAGGATCCGGGAGTTGCAGGAAGAGTTGGAAAAAAAGTCCAGGGAAGCAGAAGAAATAGAGAAGAGGGCAAGGAGCGTTCTTGATGATAAAGAGAGGATAGATAATGTAGTACATAATATGAGCGACGGCCTGGTGGTAGTTGACCCGATGGGAAAGATCCTCATGGTTAATCCCGCGGCAGAAGGGCTGCTGGGAGTAAGCACGCAGGATATCGGCAGGCAGCTTAAAGAAGTGGTAAAGGACGAACACCTTCTGGCAATGGTTAAGAATGCGCCTTCTGCCAAAGATGGGGTGATAGAGAAAGACGTGGAACTTTTTACGCCGAATGAAAGCACAATGAAAGTCCTGCGCGCAAGTTCCGCGCTGGTGGAGGACCAGAATGGAAAGACGGTAGGGATGGTAGCTATCTTAAACGATATCACCAAACAGAAGGAATTGGAGAGACTGAAATCCGATTTTGTGGCTAATGTTTCGCATGAGATACGCACCCCCCTTATCGCCGTAGAAAAATCACTTGAGCTTATCTTAAGCAAGTCCACCGGGCCGTTATCAGCTGACCAGGATAAGTTCCTTTCCATCGCTGAACGTAATTTAGAGAGGCTTAATTTACTGATTAATGACCTCTTGGATCTCTCTAAGCTTGAGGCGGGGAAGGTCAGCTTACTCTGTGAACCCTCCTCGCTCCCAAAAATTATTGATGAATCAGTCGTCGTATTCAGCAACTGGGCGGAAAGCAAGGGGCTTAGGATAGAAAAGGTCATTCCCGCTAACCTGCCCCAGGTAAACTTGGACTCCAACAGGATAACCCAGGTAGTCAGCAATCTTCTCAGCAATGCCGTTAAATTCACCCCCGCAAACGGGACGATTACGGTGGGGGCGGGTTTAAATGGCACAGGGGAGGTAGAGGTCAGCGTCAAGGATACCGGTATCGGCATCCCCGAAGATGAGATACCCAGGCTCTTCAGTAAATTTTACCAGGTGAGAGGTAATTTAAAGACTGATGTCCGCGGTACCGGGATCGGCCTGGCTATCGCCAAAGAGATTGTAGAATTGCATGGTGGCAAGATGTGGGTTGAAAGCGCTGTAAATAAAGGCACCCAGTTTATCTTTACCCTCCCCTGC
>DATJPP010000138.1:0-12317 GCA_035506355.1 Candidatus Margulisiibacteriota bacterium
CTGCCCCTGATTAACCATAGCGTAAATAACTTATACTTTTAATAGTCGCTGATAAACTTTGATATTTGCCTTGGCAGCCAAACCCCATAAATAATTATTTAATATGCGCTCCTTTAATCCCTGCTCCTTATCTTTCTTAAGCGCCCTCTCTATTGCCCTTAGGATACTGGCTGGGCTCTCCGGCCTGAAATATTCTGCGTAACTAGCAAAATATTCCCGCGTGGAACCGCCCTTAGTCACGGCGAGTCTGGCGCCTGCCAAGCCTGCCTCCAGGGCCACCAACCCCGGGGTCTCAAACCAACCCTGCAGCACAAACACTGAACAAGCGGCATAAGCTGAAGCCAAAAGAGTATCATTATGTTCTAATCGGTCAATGAATAAGGTATCTTTTCCGGCTGCGCGTTTACACGCCCCATAGTACTCCTCATATCCGTGGACAGGGCTGCCGATGAAGACCCCGGGGACAGTCAGGCCCTTTAAGGCCTTAACCAGATTCAGCTGGTTCTTCCGCGGCTCGATGCGCCCTACTGAAAGTATAAAATCTCTTAAACCGTACTTCTTAATGAATTCCTCCGGCGTGGCCTTAGCAAATCTGGCATCTGCGGCTAAAGGAACGACCTGCATCTTATTCCTGCCGATGGCGAATAACCTGGAGACCTGATCAGCTTCCGCCTCGGAATTAGGCAATATAAGATCAGCTAACTCAAACATCCTCCTTCTAGACGATGGTATGTATGGAAAGAAGACTTTCAGGGCATGCTTGATAACCAAGCGGGACCTGTATAAGAAGCTTCCGTATTCGAAAAATGTGCGTTGCCAGGTTGACCAGAATATAGGCGAGAGTGCGGTCTTAACCCCTAAATCCCTGGCAGCCTGCATCAGGCCGACACATTCCTTAGCGCTTCCGAATACGTGCAGGATATCAAAATCCTTTAACTTATCTTCCCATTGATTAAATAATTTTACTTCTATGCCTTCCTTCTCCAGCGCCTCTTTGGTCTTCAAGAGCATGACCTCTCCGCCTCCGGGAGACTGAAAAGCAGAAGGATAGACAAAAAATAATACTTTCATTTTAGCTTAGTAAAATTTTGAGGATGCGCTGCGAGGTTAAGCCGTCACCTAAAGGATTCTTCCAGTTTCTTTTTACCCTGAGCATCTTTTCTGCCGCACGCAGGATAGACCCCGGCCTGGTCCCGGCAACCAGGTTAGAGCCGACCGCCACTGTTTCAGGCCGCTCCGTATTCTCCCTTATGGTCACACAGGGAACCTTTAATATGCAGGTTTCCTCCTGCACGCCTCCGGAATCAGTTAAAGCTAAGGCGGCGTTAGCCTCCAGCATAAGGAAATCAAAAAACCCCAGCGGCTCAACCGGCATTACCCCGACTGGCAGGGTCAGGTTGAATCTCTCCAGCCTCTTCAATGTGCGTGGGTGTATAGGGAAAACGATCGGCATGTGGAGTCTAGAGACTACGCGCTCCAAACCTTTAAGAATATCGCTAAAGACTTTTTGGTCATCTACATTCTCCTGCCGATGTAAGGTCAAAAGTAGATATGAGCCTTTTTTCAGATCAAGCTGGGGTAATATGGAACTTTTCACTTGCGCCCGTTGGATATAATCCTTTACCGCATCGACTATGGTATTACCGGTAACATGTATCCAGGCCCTGGGTACTCCCTCTTTCAAGAGTATCTCTTTTTCTTTTGGGGCCGGTACAAATAAAAAATCCGAAAGGTGGTCAGCAATGAACCTGTTGGTCTCCTCAGGCATACTCCGGTCAAAACTGCGCAAACCTGCCTCTACGTGCGCGACCTTGATATGAAAACCGGTATAGCTTTCAGTAGTAGAGATCTTCTCCGCGGTCAATGCCCCGGCCAGGACGGTATTGGTATCTCCCTGCACAACCACGCAATAAGGCATCTCCTTAAGCAATATCTCCTCCAGGGCAATCAGCATCTTGCCGGTATGCTCACCCTGCCGGTAAGGCGCCTTGGACCTGACCGCGAGTTTGTACTCCGGGGCAGGCAATTCTAATTCCTTAAAAAACACCTTATCCAGATCGTAAGAATAATGCTGGCCGGAATGAATACAGAAAAAAGATACCCTTCTTTTACGGCAGAGCTTGATCAACGGGCTAAGCTTGATTATCTCCGGCCTTGTGCCAAAAATAAAACAGAGTTTCCTTGACATCATCTCTCCGCTCTTTAATTTCTAAATGAATAACTCTAACTTTTTACCTTCCGGTAACAGTTCTTTATTATCGGCTAATTTAAGCGCCTGCAGGGCAAACATGGTGCACCAGGAATTTAAATGCCGTGAATCTTTGCTGAAAAATAATCCTCCCTCCTGCACCGTTTCTTCCTGGCGGTATTGATATTGCAGTAATGCTACCTTAAGCTCCTCCTGTCTATCTTTAATACCGAATAATAAAGCCAGCCTGAGCGCCTGGGCAAGTATATCGCTTCTTTGGAAATCATTGAATTTACCCGAAGAGGGGTTATAGAGCTCGTTTAGTCCTGATCCACTTGCCTGATGAAGCATCCACTTCGTAGCCCTTCGGGCTGAATCTATAAACCGGGATACGCCAAAATTAACCCCCGCATACCAAAGGCCTTCTATGGCATAAGAATGCGGATGCAGATGCGTGGTATTATCCGATTTATTGGTAATGAACCTGCCAGAGGAGGCCTCCTGCAACCCAATAGCAAAATCACAGAGCTCAAGTGCCGCCTCCTTATGCCTGCCATCCCGGGTGACCTCAAACAAGTCCACCAGCCCTAAGGAGACCTTGGCGTGAAAAGCCCCCGGTTGATTAGACCATTTATCATAAGACTCTATTCCTTTCTTACTCCCGGAGTTAAATATGGCAGCCATTGAGCCGTCTCTCTGGAGCATTGTATCAAGGAGAAAGGCCGCTATCGCCTTTGACTTCTCCAGGTAAAGATTCTCTCCTGTAACTTTATAAAGATTTATCAGGGCATAAAGCACCATCCCGGTATCGAATGAAAAGATATTCCCGTCTTCAAAAGAATAGTGGCTTTCCGCCAGGCACTCATCGCCGTAGAGCCTGGCCTTTACCCCGCCGCTATCATCCAGGGCATTCTCAATTATCCATTGGGCGGCAAGCTTTGCCTTTTTTACAAGCTTATTCTCGCCGGACAACTTATAAAGGAAGAGTAAAGTAGTAATCCCGTATCCGGTGATCTCCGAATATATATACGGGTACCTCTTCTTATCTAGATCATACCAGGAGTAGAAGGGGCCTTTTTCAGACTGTATCCCTGAAGACAATATCCATTCTCCTGCTAAAGCAGCGGGATTCATTATTGTTTTTGCCTCTTGCAGTTGGTTTTCCGGCATTATCTTTTTATTTTGACTGAGGCGGGGTTACCGCAGACTATGGTTCGATCAGGGACGGTTTTAGTGACTACCGAGCCGGCTGCGACCATCGCGCCTTTGCCGATCTGGATATCGGGTAAGATTGTTGCGTTGGCGCCAACGGATGCACCCTTTTTAAGGCGCCAGCTTACGCCTCTTAAATCCCGGGTCTTGTTATAGCGCGGGAATTTATCATTGGTAAAACACACTCCAGGACCGATGAAACAGTTATCCTCTACTATTAAACCGTGATAAAGCAGGGCCTTATTATGAATCTTGACGTTATTTCCGATCACCACATTCCTATCTATATACACCCCGTTTCCGATCACGCAGTTCTTACCGATTTTGGCATGTTCTCCTATTTGGGCAAAAGCCCAGACCTTCGTTCCGGCGCCGATTTTGGCGGTATCCGCGACAAGCGCGCTCCGATGGATATAAACCCTTTTCAACATCCCCGGTTCTCTTTTGCCCATTCGATATTCCTCCTCAGGCCTTCATCAATAAATATCTTGGGTCTCCAGCCGAACAATTTATTGGCTAGTGAATAATTGCAGAGTAATTTAGGTACCTGGGCTTGCCTTTCAGCTACGTGAATTATCCTGGATCGGGATTCCGAGAGCTCCTTGATCTTCCTGGCTATATAATTTATGGTAATGGCCTTCCCGGTCCCAAAATTCACCGCCTTGCCTATAGCGCGGGGGTGTGCGCCCATAATCAAAAATGCATCGACCATATCGTCTACGTAAGTAAAATCCCGGGATTGCTTTCCTCTCCCGTGCACAGTCAGGGTTTGGTCTTTTAGGGCCAAAGAGATAAATTTGGGGATGACATCATAGGTATGCCTGGGGCCGTAAGTATTAAAGGGCCGGATAATAGAAACAGGCAGACGGTAGGTATTCCAGTAAGAATAACAATAACGGTCTGCAGCAACCTTACTGGCAGCATAAGGAGAGGATGGGTATAACGGGTGCTCCTCATCGATAGAACCTCCCAGGGTCATCCCGTAGATTTCGCTGGAAGAAGTACTGACCAGGCGCTTTATCCCTTTCCCTTCTTTTAGCGCATGCAGCATATTCAAGGTCCCTATCACATTTGTCTCCATAACCTCTATGGGGTGGTCAAAAGAATTGGGGACATAGGCATCCGCTGCCAAGTGAAAGATTATCTCCGGCCGGTTCTTAATCGCCAGGTCTTTGGCATCCAGGCTGGCGATATTACCGGTTAAGATATCCTCCAGGTTTTCTTCCAGGTGTTTGATATTTTTTAAAGCGAACTGGGTAGTGCCGATAGTAGAGCTTCCGCGTACATAAACAGAGACCTTGGCCCCTTCAGACAACAGCCTTTCAGTCAGGTGCGAACCCATAAAACCATCAGCACCGGTAACTAAAACCCGCTTATTCTTATAAGATCCCGCCACTTAAGCCTCCTTATTCTTACCTGTTGACTACTAATGGGTTAATTAGATATTTAGTATAACATACCTTCCACACCTTGACAACAAAAACTCTTCTGCCGACAATTGACATAAACTAACTTATCCTCTATAATTACAGCAAATGGAAACCAGGACCTTTAAAAAAACACTAAGGATCTCTACCCTTACCCTGCTTACCTGCCTGGGAAGCATCTGGGGGTTATTTCTCCTCTTCGGCCAGGACCTTTTAAGCAAGGCTTACTACGGTAGGAGCCTTCCCTTCCTGAATAACCTTATCAATGGGCAGGCCCAATTTGGGCTGGATTATTACCTCCTTAGAATAAAGACCGTCCTCTTCCTCTTATCCCTGGCCTTAATCATCCTTTACCTAATTTTTATAATCTTGATGCTTGCAATACTGCGGTTGGACCTGAAGACATCCCTCCTATTCATCTTCTCTACGCTTATAAGCACCGTGGCCATGGTTCTTGCAGCAGAGATAATCCTTAATTTTAATTATGCCCAGAATAACTGGCACGATCCTAATACACAATTTGATCCCCAGCTTGGCTGGAGCCCGATACCCAATAAACGCATCAGGCATAATTGGGGGAATATCAGCTCAAATTCCCTGGGTTTTCGTTCCCGCGAGATAGACCCTCAGAAAAACCAGGTGATAATACTAGGCGATTCCGTGGCCTGGGGGAGCGGTGTGGACGATAATCAGACCCTCTCCTACTACCTGGAAGACAAATTACAATCCTATAACTGCCAGGTAAGCAACCTTGCTGTCTCCGGATACGGGATCGACCAGGAGTATCTATTTCTTAAACGCCATATCGGAAACTTCATCAACTTGAAATTAGTCGTGCTTGTCATCTGCGCTAAAAATGACCTCTCCGATACAGGAACTAATACCAGCTACAGGAAGAGAAAGCCTCTATACGTCTTAAGGGATGGCCATTTGATGCTGACTTCAACACCTATAAGAAAATATTGCTTGAGAAATTTATTGAGCAGGAGCTCTTTACTAGAAAGAATAGCTAACAAAAACAGCGCGCTTAATTATACCTTGAAGCTTCTTGCGGGCGACCGGGATTTAACAAGCGAAGAGACAAAAACGGTATCCTCCCTCCTATTTGACAAGATCAAAGAGAGCGCCGAGAGCCATGGCGCTAAATTACTAATAGTTATCAGCCCTTCGGAAGAAGATTTCCCTAAAAAAACGGCGGAGTTAAGGTGGTTTGAGGATTTCTTCCACTTAGCGCAGGATAGATTCGCTTATCTGGACTATTACGAGACCCTGAAGACCCATAGTCAGGAGTTGGGGAGGATATTTCTTGATGTATTCCACTTTACGGATTATGGTAACCAGCTGCTTGCGGAAGGTATATTTGAGAAAATCAGTTCTTTCCTGCCTTTCTCCCGTAAGGCAGATTAATACGCCTTCTTACCTCTTCGTCGCTAAAGATAAACTCCCCTAAGACTTCCCCTCTTCTTTTCAAGGCAAGCGGTAATCTCGCGAGCGCCTGGGAAAAACCTTTTATAATCACCCATCTCCCCCTTAAAATAGCCGCGCAGAGAAAAAGCGGAAGAAGTATAAGATGCAAGAAAATCATTCTTCTGGAAGTAACGTTCTTCCAGAAGAATAAGAATGAGTTGCGGTGGGCAAGTGCCATCCTGCTCGACCTGCCAAACTTGGCATCAAAAGTTGTGCTTCCCTCATGATAATAGAAACTTTTAGGCTCAAACAAACCCTTCCAGCCGTGCTTCCACCCCCGGTAACAAACGTCAAAATCTTCACAGATCCCCGGCAGAAAGATCTCGTCAAACCCCCCCAGATAGAGAAGTCTTGCGCGATCAAATGCCCCTCCCCCTACGGTAGCGTCATATTGCACACAATCTAATCTTTCCCTTGAGGGGATTGATGAAAGAATGCCAAAACGAAATGCAAGCCTGTTAAGATTACCGCGGTACTTTCCGTACATATCCAGTTCTTTGGGGGCGACAAATAAAATATCGGGATCTGCGAAATGCCTTACCAGGTGGTCTACGAAATCCGGGTCTACCTTAACATCGTTATTGAGGAATATTACTATATCGTATTCGGTGAGGGCTAAATACTCATTTAAAGAACACATCACCTTATTCTCTTTTGCCTGAAACAATCCAACCTGGCTGAATTTATCACGTAAAAGCCTTATGCTGCCGTCAGTGCTGCAGTTATCCACTACGGTAACTTGGCAAGTAAAATCCGACTTTTTTGCCGCCTCCAATACCGACGGCAGATACTTCTGCAACAATTTTTCCCCGTTATAATTCAAGATAATGATATTAACGGTTTTACTTTTCATTGGCTTAACTCAAAGTACAAATCCGTAAAGAGCCAATTCCTGACATCCAATATATCCTCTTTTTGCGCTTTCAGTTTATTTGATAAATACAAGACTATATTTCTCCTATCCTCCCTGGAGATGAAAAATAACCTGCTAAGGTACCTGGATATCCTAAACCTTTCTTTATAATCAAACATATGATCAACGCGCAGATAGTCGCATTTTTCTTGAAGCGCGAATTCTAAAACCCTGGAAATCGTCTTGCCGAACTCCTGCCAATATTGAGGCTTGAATGCGTAATCCAGAAGGTTTGCTTCCAGATATCCCTGCTCCGTAGTTCGTACCTGGAGTATCAGATATCCGATATCCATATGACCGTTATTGACAATGAACTTTTTAAAACTTGCGGGAGATAACTTCCAATTCAGGTAATCCGCGGAAGGCTGCATGCTAATGCAGCGATTTTCGGCAGCAAGAGCATCTATGGTCTTCTTTAACCTGCCTTCAAAAGAATCGCAGGGATGCAGCCCTATATTATTCTTTCTATAGGAAATCTTCAAAGATGCCATGTGCAGTATCCTTAGAAGATACCAGGTGAGCTTGCCTGCTAAATTGCTCAATTTTTTATTTTTTATTAACTTTCCCGCCAAATACAGACTGTATTCCTTGCTGATAATAAATAGGTAAATCCTGAATTTATGTTTGAGTTCCAGATGCCCGGTATCCAGGTGCGCCTTAAGGGCTAAAGTATTAGGATTGGTGCAAATAATCTCCATCCCCTCCTTAAGGCCATTTTCCAGGGCGAATTCGACTAACCCCTGGAATATATCTTGATTTAATCTTGCATCCGGGGGGATAGCCCTCTTGAGTGCCAAGGGATCCAGGGCCGAGCCTTCGCCCTTCCCTGCTTTAATATTCTTTCCAAAAAATAGCAAAGGTAACCTAAGAATAGCATAATGCCCGATTAACTCTTTAGAAGAAGGTGCCTCTGCCAGGCTGATGATGGCTTCACCATAGGGGCTCTCTTGATATAATCTTCTCCAGTCGGCAGTATCCTTTATGTTATCAAAATACATAGATAGCAATTTAGAGATTCTTGCCTCGTCTCCCAAACTATATTTCCTGATTAAGATATCTTTATCCATCTAAGCTAAACAGGCAACTTGACTTTGTCAAAACCCAGCTTACGCAAAGAATATTTAATCCTGCCTATTAAGTTATCTTTGACTATTTCTTCTGCCGGAGTGCACTCCTCCCAATCCAGATAGTGAACTAAGTTTTCCTTAATCCTTCTGATTATGGGCAAATGGTGCGCCTTCTCGCCGAAAAACATCCCTTCCTCATTTTTGACCGCGAGAGATTCCTCGTATCCTAACTTTTCCAGGCTAATTTCCCGGTTAGAGATAATATCCTGCAGGCTCATCCTCTCCTTCGATGTACTAACGAGGATGCTCCCATCCCTAAAATCGCAGCCGTCTTTCATCCTGTAGCTGATGGATTGATTTAAAAACGAATAACTGATGCTTTCAAACTCCCAGGCATTTCTTTTATTCCACCAGCCGGCAAAGTCCGAGAGGGTCGTTTTCCAAACACCCGGCAACAAATCTACTGCAGAGTAAATATTTCTTAACAAAGCCGGGTCCCTGCGGCGCCCTTCATTAGGGTGTGCATATAATAATACGGGCAGGCTGAATTCATGCTTCTTACGGATGACTTCACCAAAATACCTTGTCACTGCCTCATGATTACTGACACCTGCGTCCAAAAAAAGCCCCCAACAGACCGGATGCACCGGTATCTCCAGGACCTTAGAGGCCCTTCCAGAGATAACGGGATAATGAGGAAAATTATCATAATCAAAAGAGAACTCCGAGCCGTAAGTAAAATTCAATTCTTCAAGCAATTCCTGTAATCCCGGGTTCCAGATCCCTTTCGGAGCAGCAAAACCATCTATCCTGTTTATCCATTTCGATAAAAACTCCAACGATCTCTTCAGGCTGATTGCATTCTGCTTCTTATCCCGGTAAGTATGATGATAATATCCGTGCGATTGTACGTCGAATCCATTTTTTACCAAATCTTTTATTTTGTAATCATTCCCTTTGAAGGAAGCACAGGAAACAAACCAGGTAGTGCAATCCTTATAGGGGCTGGATACCTCCATACTGCGCTCAAGGTCATCGCCCGTATCTTCGTCTAAATCGAAACGCAAGTTGAATACGGTTTTATACTGTAGAGGATAATACCAGAATTTTACAAGGGGGAGGCCTTTAAGTCGGCTTGCTAAAAACAAGCTATCGCGCAAGAGGTTGCGCAGGCGATATTTGGGATATAAGGCTAACAATTCATTGACCAGACCGGCGCTAGTAGATAATTCCTTACGGATTGCCTTATTATCGAGAAATTCTTTTTCTAAGAATATATCTATATAAATAAGGTAACCCTTGCCCAGCTTGAATACTTTTAACCCCGCATCCTGCATTTGGTACTCTGCACCCGGGAGCGATCTTAAGCCTGTATTCAATCGATCAAATACCGCTACGCCGCCCTCCAGAAGATATCTTTTTATAGCCGATATTTCATGAGTATCGATTACCCTGCACAAATACGCCCAGGCATACTTCTTTAGTTTTTCCTCCCGCACTTCTTCTTCAGAAACAAAGGGTATTCCTTCCTGCTTAAGCATGGAAATAATTCCAGGAGAGGCAGATATAAGGGATAACTTAAGCTCTATAATATTCATACCCTTCTTCTGATCTTCTTAAAACGCCTGCCGTATTCCTCTTTATCCGTAATAATCAAGCGGACGGGTATTTTATAGGCAGGGATTATCTTTTTGCAAAAAAGCCACATCCGGCGCTTAAACTCCTCCGGAGTTTCTTTAGCAGGCTCCTTAAGGCATACCCTTGCTGCCACGATACTCCCCAGCAAAGGATTCTTCTCGGCAAAAACAGTAACGTCTTTCACTCCGGGGACCTTGAGAATTACATTTTCTACTTCCGAGGGGAAAACCTTTTGCCCCCCAACGTTAATTATATCGGTACTACGGCCCAAAACCTTAAGGTATCCATTCTTGCCCTTGACTACCAGATCATGTGTATTAAACCATCCTGCTTCTCTAAAAGGATTCGGGGCATTAAGGTATCCTAACATGGAAAATTCAGATTTTATCCATAGTTCGCTATCAATGATCTTTATCTTGAAACCTTCTCCTCCTACCTTCATCCATAGGCTGGAGGAACCCCGGGATTTGGAAAAAAGTATCCCTAATTCGGAAAGACCGTAAGTCTGTAATAATTTCACCCGTGGCAGGAGTTTGTGCAGCCTCTTTAAGGTCTCCTCCGGCATTACCTCTGTCCCATAGCTGATTATTTTAAGAGAACCGAGGTTAAAATCTTGACAGGCATTTGAGATCAAAAGCAGGTTTAAGAAAGTAGGGGAAACCGGCAGGAGCTCTACCCTGTACCTCTCTACAGCCTCACAAACCCGCCTGGGGCTTCTTTCTTTTAAAATAACCAGGGTCCCGCCATTGCTTAAAGTATAAAATAAGGTGTTTAGCCCGCCGATGTGGTCGAGGAATAAAAAAGGTATGGTGACCAGTTTCTTTCTTCTCTGCTTATGCCTCTCCAGTAACTTGAAGAAATCGTGCAATATAGCCTTAGGCCTTCCGGTTGAACCAGAAGAAAACAGCACTATCCCCGGTCTCCTGGCATTTTGCAATCTTTTTACAAGGGGGTGCGGCCTTTGCATGGACAATTTTCTAATCGAGGACTTGCTATCTTTCATTACAAAGAACCAGCCCGCGTTTGAACTTCTTAAATAATCCCGGCCTTCTTCCTTCAATTGACCGGATAAGGGAACTATAATATTATCATTTGAAGCTAAGGCTATTAATAAAGAACAGGAATCAGGAGAATAGTCGGCGCTAAAAGCGACTACTTCTCCACGGCGGATATCCTTGTCAGATAAAACTCTCAGCCAATAGGCTATACGATTCGTCAGCCAGAGGTAATTGTAAGATTTTCCATTCCAGACTATAGCTGTCCGGTTGTAAAATTCATTTAGCCGTTCGATAAGCCAAAAAGCCTCTTTCATCTAAACTCCGCCGAGATAAATAACCTCTCCGGTGATATAATCGCTCTTTTCGCTGGCAAAGAAATCAACTACATTAGCCACATCAGAGAAACTGCCTTTTCTTTTAATACTCAAGCTATCAACAATCCGTTCGATCTTCTGACGCGGTACGTTCTTGATCAGATCCGTATCGATGGGTGTAGGCCCGATCACATTGCAGGTAATATTGAAACCGCCCACTTCTTTGGCAAAAATCATCGAGAAGGTAATAATCGCGCTTTTTGCTGCGGCATAAATTGCCTCTCCTTCTATCTTCAGAGGGACAGCTACGCTGGCAAAGTTTATGATCCTGCCGTATCTATTCCCCTGCATTACCTTGGCAGATTCCCTGCACATCAGGAAAGTTCCTTTAAAATTAACGTCTAAGACCCGGTTAACGGCATCCAAAGGCGTAAGCAATGAATGGTTCATTGAGGCAATACCGGCACAATTGATTAGAACATCAATCCTGCCAAAATCCCCGTTTATCTTACGCACGGCCTTGATCACCTGCTCCTCCTTACTGACGTCGAGACTATAGTGCCTGTATTTTTTACTCTTTAAAGGCAAGTTAAGAGAACGGCTACACCCTGCCACAGAATATCCCTGCTTTAGAAAATGCTGGACCAGATATTTACCTATCCCCCTGGAATCTCCGGTAATGACTGCTACCTTATGTTTTTTCACAGGTCTTCCCCCTTTTTATGAATAAAATCTACCAGTGTCGATAAATTTTTAAACGGAGAATTTTTCATCGAGAATGCTTTTGCATCCATTATAGAAATCTCTATCCCGCCTTCTTTAGCTAAACGCTGCTCTAAATCAACCAATAGATTAACCAAGCCCATGGAATCTAATCTGGATTTACCGCCGTAGATATCCATGTTCTTCCCTATTTTCAATTGCTCATTTTTGCCTAAAATCCTGTTTACTTCCCGTAATGATTTTATTACCAAATTAGATATTTCTTTCTTATCCAACATTTTACTCTCCGTTACCGCGATTTAATGTTTTTACAATTTTATAAAGCGAAAATAAGGCTATCGCTGCCATTAAAATCGCTACCGCTAAAGCC
>DATJPP010000139.1:0-3133 GCA_035506355.1 Candidatus Margulisiibacteriota bacterium
AAGAAGACTCTGAATCGCCTCTTCCTGGCCAATCACTCTTTCTTTAATCCTTTGCTCTAATAAAGAGAGCTCTTTTGTTTTATCTCCTAAGACATGAGTAATAGGGACTTGCACAATTTTTGCTACAATTGCCGCGATTTCTTCTGCAGTAACCACTTTATCGCTGGCTGGGTCGATCTTCTCACGGGCACAGGCATGGTCCAAGATGTCTATTGCCTTACCGGGGAAATGCTTATCTTTTATGTACTCATCGCAACATTTTACTGCCATTTTAACAGCAGCATCGTCTATTTTTACTCCATGAAATTTTTCAAACCTGTCTTTACATTTATTTATTATCTCTATTGTCTGTTTGGTGGTTGGCTCATTGACAAAGACTGGCTCAAATCTGCGCTTCAATGCTTTATCTTTGTCGATAAATTGATGGTTCTCTTTTACGGTCGTAGCCCCGATACACCGCAAGCTTCCTCTTGCCAAAGCGGGTTTAAAGATATTAGCGGCATCGCTTACTCCCTTATCCCCGCCCGCTCCAACAATCATATGTATTTCATCAATAAATAAAATAATATTAGGATTTTTTGCGCATTCCTCGATAACATTCTGTATTCTCTCTTCAAATTGTCCTCGATAAGTAGTACCCGCTACCAACGAAGTAATATTTAGTTCAATAAGTTGACTATTCTTTAAAATTTCCGGGACATTTCCTGCTACAATCAACTGCGCAATGCCTTCAGCTACTGCGGTCTTGCCTACGCCAGCCTCCCCGACCAAAAGGGGATTGTTCTGTTGTTTTCTGCAGAGAATTTCGATAGTCGTTTTTATCTCATCATCCCTAAAATAAACCGGGTCAAGCTTGCCTTCTTTAGCCAATGCATTCAAATTCCTTCCAAAACTCATTAACTGTGAATCATAATTAATCCCGGAGGAATACTGCTCTGTCTTGCGCAAGGCATCTCTTGAGGGGGTATATATTTTAGGGACGCGCGTTTTTTCAAGCGCCTTTACTAAATCAGAATACGTCGCTTTATTTAATTCTTCTGTAATAACCTTCATTTCTACGCCCAAATCTTTGAAAACGTTAACAACATCGTTATCCGCAGTTAAGAAAACTGCCTTCACGAGATGGTAGGGTTCTATTAAATAAGAATTATCCTTTTTTGCCTCTTTATTTGCCAGATCAAAATACTCTTTTTGTTTTCTGCGAATTTCTGGATTATCCGGGTCATCGGAATGATTATTAAGCAATTTATTAGATAATCGATTCTTAATCATATTCTCGTCTAAACCGAATTTGTTCTTTATAATTAGCCAAAGAGGATGCTGGATATCAATGAGGGCGCGAAATATAAGTTCTTCTTTTATTATGGGGTCGAGCATACAGACAGAGGCTTTCTTCGCCCGCTCCAATAAATCTAAAGTCTCTTCGCTCAGATTAGTTCGCATGTCTTATCCTACGCAGTTACATCCTATTATTTCCAAATTTAAACAAGCAGGAATAAACAGATACGATCTTAAACCCTGATACTTAAAAATCTCTATTGTAATTACTATAAAATTAACGAATTACACAAAAACAGCGGAGAGGCAGGGATTCGAACCCTGGGTCCGGTAAAGGACACGCGCTCTCCAAGCGCGCGCATTCGACCGCTCTGCCACCTCTCCTGAATTACCTAAATTTGGGGGCGGAGGCTGAATTACATTAATTCAGCACTCCGCCACGTTTTCATTAATGAAAACGTGGCGGAGAGTGGAGGATTTGAACCTCCGGTCGTCTTACGACGACAACGGTTTTCGAGACCGCCGCATTCAACCGCTCTGCCAACTCTCCGTTAATATGAGAAATTATTCACGCCGCTGACCAAGGCCCCTGTTTCGGAAATACTTTTGGCGCGAAGACGTTTCAGATCTTCTATCAATACGTGGCTTACCCTCTCCCCTGACTGCATGAGGGCGAAAAGCTCGAACCAGCTCTTGGCGTATTCCTTCTTTTCATAATACATTATAGCCAGCTTATACCTGGAGGCGGATATGGAACGCTTATTTATTTCCAACTCTTTTTCGAAATCCTGCAAGGCCAAAGTGTACGCCCCGAGGCTCGCGTACGCGGCGCCGCGGTTATAATAGGCGTTTATAAGCCTTGGCATGACATCCAATGCCCTGCTGTAGTCGCTTAACGCGTCATCGAATCTGCCACGCCTGTCAAAAGCAAGGCCCCTGTTATTATAAGCGTTTGCCAGGATACCTTTGCTCTCGCAATTCGAATCTATGATCGCGGTGTAATCTTTTATGGCCTCTTCCTCGAGATTTTTCCTCTGGTACATAAGCCCCCTGTAATAAAGCGCCTGGGGGCACATTATAAAACCAGGGCAAGCCTTTAAGACCGCGGTGTAATCCGCGATAGCTTTATCGGCGTCTTCCCTGTATTCATAGACCTTTGCCCGTTGGAAATACGCCATATAGTCATTGGGGGATGCCTGTACGCCGTTGGAAAAATCCTCTATTGCCTCATCCAACTCTCCCCTTGTGTAGTGGATTATCCCCTGCTCGACAAAAGAAGAGATCTCTGCGCCTCCGGCATGCGCCCAGGTTGCCAAAAACACAGTTGCCAAGATCACCGCAATACAGATAGTCTTAGGCATTTTTCTCACAAAGTTAAATGGCGGTGGGGCTGGGATTCGAACCCAGGGTGGGGAGGACCCCCACAACAGTTTTCAAGACTGCCGCTTTCAACCGCTCAGCCACCCCACCAGTTTATAAAAATAGCTGCTTGATTATAGCGCCGAATATTCCTTTAGCTATCAGGAAAGATTGGTTACAGAAGTTTACAAAAGAGAATTTCTCGAATAATACGCTAAAGCAAAATGAAAGCAGCCCGATATTGATTATATATATAAGCGAAAACCCGAATATATAATTGCCTTTAAGGAAGTCCTCTTTCTTGCCGCGCATGGTCTTGGCGCTGAAGATCAAGTGCAAAACGATGGTAAAACCGAAGAGGAACATAAAATAATCAGCCAGCGACTTGAACACATAAGCCAAAAGAAGATAGAGCAGAAAAACTATGATCGTGTAGATCGGCAAAAGATACGGCGCGACCCTCACCAAAGGCTTAAGGTAACTGAATGCCGCCTCC
>DATJPP010000140.1:0-7531 GCA_035506355.1 Candidatus Margulisiibacteriota bacterium
ATTCTCCCTGGCAAACTTAAGGTTTAAAGCAGCCAAAGAAGAACCGCAGGAGATAACGATATCCGCACTTTTACTGGAGAGAAGTCCCGGCGCAGGCGTTACTTCTTCAACCTGTGAATTTATCCCCCGCCGGATAAGCTCTGCGCTGACTATCCTGGCCAGGGCCTGTGACTGCCGCAGATGTCCTGTTTTTGAGTCGCTTAAGATCAGGATATTTCTTTGCCTGCCATATTTCCAAATCTTATATGACCAGAGGTATTCCTTGGGATATTTACGGATAAAGCCTTCGAATAAAGAGAGAATCCGCGCAAGATTCTCCTGCACATCTTTTTCGGGCTCGCCTGTTTTCTTAACCTCAAAGACCGGGCTGACGATAATTTTGATGAAAGGGCCTTTCTCCCTGACAAAGAATATCGGGATAATTGCTGCCTCGTATTTTAAGGCAAGTCTTACCGCCCCGCTGGGGATAGAAGCGCTCTTCCCGAAGAAATCCAGCAATACCCCGCCTTTACCGCCTTGATCGGCGGTCATCCCTATTGACTGGTTATCGCGCAGGGCCTCTATCAACTGCCTGGTCCCTTCTCCCCGCTGGATTATCCTGCACCCCTGCCTTTGGCGGTAAGAATTCAGCAGGGCATTGAGCCTGGGGAACTTCTGGTTACGCACGAAGAGCACAAAAGGAAACCCTAAGTTTGCGCAGATGATATTAGAGAGCTCCCAGCTCCCCTCGTGTACCCCCAGGAATATCACCCCTTTGCCTCTCTTAAAACCTTCCTGCACGTGCTCATATCCATCAATCTTTATATACTTCTTCATGTATTCTTTATCCAAACGCGGGATAAGTAGAATCTCAATGAGGTTCTGGCTGAAGGAACGGTAGAATCCTTTGCTGATATTTTTAAGGGATGCTGAAGGTTGAGTATCCCCGAGTGCCTTTTTAAGGTTAGAGTAAACTAAACGGCGGTGTTTGGGATCAAGGTAATAAAACAAATCCCCCAGCCTCCTGCCTAAAAAAAGGGCTGAAGCCGGAGGAAGCAACCCGATGATACCGCTGCCGAGCCTAAAGAATATACAACTTAGATAATCTATCGCGTAATCTTTCTTCATCTTTCAACTTAAGCGCTATTTTTAAGAACCATCCGCCCTCAATTAAAGAAGCGAGGGCTTGAAGCCTTGCCGCATCTTTTTCCGTGGTGAGCACCGTTTTAATATCATGCTCCCTGCAGGAATCAGCGATCTTGCGCAAGTCTTCTGCGCTATAATGGTGGTGGTCGCTGAATTTGAAAAATAATTCCACCCTTATTTTAAGCGAAGAGATTAAAATACGGAATGACTCAGGGTCTCCTATCCCGCAGAAGAGGGCTGCCTGCCGGCCCGTGAATTCTTCTAAGCCCGCAAGAGGAGTTAACCCATCAAGAGGCATAAACCCCAGAGGAAGATGCGTGGACTCCAGGACCAAGGCCTTAGGGCTCATCTTCCTTGCAATATCCTTTGTCTGCGTTAATCCGGAAGCCAGGTCAACCTTGGTGAGTACTATGATATCCGCCCGTTTTAAAGAAGAGAGCGGCTCGCGCAGTATCCCGCGCGGGATAAGCTGGCCATTCCCGAAGGGATTAACCGCGTCAACGGTTACGATCTCTAAATCTTTTTTTATCCCCCACTGCTGGAAACCATCATCCAGGACTACGGTATCAACGGCATACTCTTTTATGGCACGCCTTATCCCCCTTCTCCTGTTAGCATCTACGATAACCGGGGTACCATCAAGCTTCCGGGAGAGCATATACGCCTCATCTCCCATCGTATCGCTCTTTTTTTTATAACCTCTGGTCAACACCGCTACCTTATGCCCCTCGCTCTTTAAATATCGTACGATAAGCTCCACCAGGGGAGTTTTCCCTGTCCCCCCCAGGGTGATATTCCCGACGCTGATAACCCTGCAGGGAAAGCGACGTGAGGCCAATCTATTAAATAATGCCAAGGAACTGACTAAAAAGAAATAGAGTAAAGAAAGGAGGTATAAGAAGGCCTTGGGCAGCAAAGAGAGAATGCCTTTTCTTTTATCCGTGGCCAGGCTATACAGATAATCCCTTAACATCCTTATTTATACCCGGTTAAAGAGCATTAACAGGCCGATAACGATAAACAGGGAAGCGCCCACGAGCCTGATCATCTCCGGTTTTAAGTATTTAGCCATGGTTGCGCCTATGAGGACAGAGAATGCGGTTACGATTATATACGCCGAAACCGAACCCAGCCAGACCGCTATGGGTTTCCCGGATTTAGCAGAGATACTTATACCCACCAGCTGCGTTTTATCCGCAAGCTCTGCAAAGAAGACCGCACTAAAAGTCATAAAAAATACTTTCCAGTCCACGAACACCTCCTAAATTTATTCTATTTTCCTATAGTAAATTTATCCCTCCCAATACCCAGTGCAGGGGGATTAAACACTCATATTAGCATAAGGAAAAGGAAGAGGCAATAAGTTTCTCTGGAGGTAATAAACCCCTTATAAGACAGGAAGATAGGATATTTAGCAAGCGCAGGAATTATCGATAAAAGGAATGATTTCTTCCAGGCTGTTAACGGTGATATCCGCGGCTTTAAGATATTCCCGCGGAAGGCTGGTGGTCACGGCTATACAAAAGATACCTGCCCTCTTGGCTGACTCTATGCCAAAAGGCGCGTTCTCAACTACTATCCCCTCGCTTGCCCTGATATTTAGAAGGCTTGCTGCCTTAAGGTAAGACTCGGGATCAGGCTTTCCCTTTTTGACCTGGTTACCCGAGACCACAACGTCAAAAAGAGCGCGGATCCGAAGCGGGAGTATCTCCTTTATTTCATTATCCGGCGTACCGGTTACCAGGCCAAGAAGATAACCTTTCTTCTTTAAACAACGCAGTAACTCTTCTGCCCCTTTGAAGATGAAACGCTTAAAGTATTTCCGGAATATCTTCTGGCGCAGGGCGAAGATCTTCCTCAGCATCCTCTCATCCGGCCTTATCTTTGTTTGTTTAAAAAGGTCCGTGAGCGTCTTATCCCAGCGCTCCCCTTCTTTAGAATAAACATCAAAACAACTCACCCTCACTCCCCAGGGCCTAAGCGCCTCATACCAGGCCAGGTAATGATAAGGCATAGAGTCGACGATTACGCCATCCATATCAAAGATAATCGCGCGAGGCAAAACTTTTTTTCTTTTCATTTATTTAATCGGTAGACATATAGGAAAGGTTTCTCTCGATGAATTCCAGGAGTTTTTGCTGGGTGTAGGTGTCAATGTTTGTAAATTCTACCCCCATCCCGGGGTGGAAGTGCGGCTGTATCTGCCTATCGGGAAGCCATACCACTTTTGCTTCCAGGCTTATCTCTTCCTGCTTCGGGGGGAGCTTCATCTTGAGAAGGACCTCATCACCAAGTTTAAATTTATCGCAGCCGAATATAAAGGCGCCCACGGCGGAGAGGTTTAGAATATCCAGTTTTAAACATTCCGGAGAATTCAGGCTTTTTCCCTTCAGCTCTATCTTTATATCTAGGGGGAGTCTCTTAAACCTCCTTCTCAACTGCATCTTTTTGATATTCTCGATGACCTTGTCTTCCCTGAAACTGTTTATCGCGCTCTCTTCGTCGGCGTATATCTCAATTACCCGGTCAAGCCCGGAAACAGAGAATAGCCCTTTCAGGTATGCCGGCACGTTGATGAATTTCATTCTCCCATGGCTATTGGATACTTCTTTATAGGCAATGACTATCACTGAAACACCCATATAATCTACTGCCTCAACTTCCTCGAAATTACAGAGTATATCATTATACCCGTCGCGCACACACTGGCCTACGGCCTCTACAAGGCTTGCGGAATCAACATCGATCCTGCCGGATAAATCCAGGATCACCACATTATCTTTTTGCCTTGCCCTGATCTCCATAAACTATACCTCTAATTCTATGATTATCTGCGGGTTCCCTTTGAGGGTATTGTGCACCGGGCAGTTCCTGATGAATTGCAATAAGGCATCCGACCTGCGCTCATCAAGGGAGGCCCCTTTAAGTTCCAGCCTGACCTTTCTTGACTTAAAAGAAAACGGGCTTGGGCCGGTGAGGTCCCCTTCTACGCTTATCCTAAAACCCGCCAGATCCAATTTAGCCCCTCGGCATATTTACGGATATAAACCCCCAGACAGCTGCCTAGGCTGACCAATAATGCCGAAGGGGGTGTGATCGCTTTTCCTTTGGCATCAACGATAAATTCGTCCCCTTCTGCCTTTACCAAGAAACTGAGATCTTCTTTATGGGTGATTTCGGCCTTGTACATTTTTCCTCACTTATCTTTTGATGAATTTATTTATTAAAACCAGGTTTCTTTCCGTCGCCCCTCTGTTCGCCAGGAAAAGCTCCTTGGCGCGAAGACCCAGCTGGCTGCAATAAAGCGGCTCCTCAAACAGTCTTCTGATCCCCTTATCAAGGGACTGCTGATCCTCTACCATTATAGCAGCTTTATGGCTTAAAAACAAATCCGCGATATCCCGGAAATTGAACATATACGGCCCGAAGAGCACCGGCTTGGCTAAAGAAGCGGGCTCCAGAATATTATGCCCGCCTTTTTTAACCAGGCTTCCCCCTACGAATACTATATCGGCTATGGCATAAAATGAAACCAGGCTTCCTACCGTATCCAGGATAAATACCGGCTTGGTCAGGCACTCCGAACATTTGAATTTCAAGGAAGAGATCAATACCGGCCTGAAACCAAACCTGGATACCAGGCTGCTTACCTGCGCTACCCGCTCAGGGTGGCGCGGGGCGAGGAGGAGGGAAAATTCCAATGGCCTCCTTAATAATTCCCTGTACACCCTCAATATCATCTCCTCTTCCCCCTGATGTGTGCTTCCGGCAACCAGCAGTTTCTCGGATTCATTTGAGAGGAGGCCTTTCTTTAATCCGTCATTTCCCGATTCTCCGGGGGCCTTAAAATCAAATTTCATATTCCCCGTTACCTTTATCCTCGCGGAAGAAACTCCCAGAGAACTCAATCTTGCAGCATCGGTATCTGTCTGCGCGCAAAAGAGACCAACATTCCTGATCACAGGTTTAAGTAGTAATTTTATAGCGGAATAACCCCGGAAAGATGCATCGGAGATCCTGCTGTTTACCGTTATCACCGGGACCCCTTTTTTGTGAAGGCAGCTGATAAGATTCGGCCAAAGCTCAGTTTCGGCAATGACAAAAAGCGAAGGATTAATACGTTCCAGCGTCTTTCTTACTATAAAACTTAAATCAAAAGGAAGGTAAGTTACGAAGTCTGAAGTTTTAGCTATATCCCTGGCAACCTTATTACCGGTAGAGGTTACGGTTGAGATAACAAATTGCTTCCCGGGATATTCTTTCCTTAAGCCATCGATAAGGCCTTTTACTGCCATCGCCTCCCCTAGGCTTACGGCGTGTACCCATATAGGTTTATCCAGCTTAAGACCGGACGGAAGAAACCCAAGACGCATCATAAAACCAGGATGGAACTTCCTCCCGAATAAGTAAATCGGAAGATATATAAGGGAAAAAACGAGGAATATTAGATCGTAGATTATAAACATGTCTTTTTGGGGTTAATAATCATTAATTCTGCTCCAGGACCTTAGCGGCATCCGAATGGCCGCAGTAAAATCCGCGTTTATATATCTGCCTGTAGGCATCTTCACCCAGAATCTTACGGGGCGGCAGCGCAAGGTCATTGTCTATCTTCTTTAACAGGATATCTTTATCTTGGGCCGGAAAAGGCACCCAACCATTTTCTACCAGGTATTTTGCGACTATGTGCGAGACTATAAAATGCCCGAGGGGATTCCAATGGCCATCGCAACGATATGAAAAGTAGGGAAACTCCAGATTAAATTTATCTCTATATTCCAGAAGGTACGGCATAAGCGATAAAAAAGGTATGTTATGTTTTGCCATTAAATCTTTGGTTACCTTGATTGGGTGATTAAGATCAAAACCTTCGGGGAAATGGTTATAAATAGCTGAATTCAGCTCCTTGGCATCCCTTATGGTATTGGCCCAGGCAGGGATAATAAAAACAACCAGCTTTCCCCCGTCGTTTTCAATCTCCTGCCTTAGCTCCGATAGCGCTTTCTCGGTAATCAGCCAAGCCTCCCTCCATTCTCTTGTATGGACCGGAAGATAAACTTGATTATAAATTGAATTATGTTTGTACAGCATCTTGTATGCAAGCTGAAAAATAACCCTGTTCAAAATAATGCAGCTTTTGCAGTTATCTTTTATAAATTTCCTGATTACTCCATCCGGAGGCAAACGGCGTTGACTTCCTGTTCTGATTTTTATATCATTCCCGGAAAAATAGCCGCAGGGATTAGTCATGTTATTCTTTCCGACTAATAGCTCGGTAAGTTCACATGAATTCTCTAATATGTCATTATCCGGTAAGAAGAAAAGGAGCACAAGATTAGGTTTTAACGGCCTTAAGAACTTTTTATAAATAGCGACTTGCTTAAATGTTGCGGAGGAGCTAATAGCAGTATTAAATATGTCTTTATTGAGCAGTTTTGCCAACATAACAGAAGTACTCTCACCCTCCTCAACCTCCAGCCCTTCCAGGCATGAATCGCCCAATATAGCTATCCGGAATCCCTTATTACCATTCCAATCCTTCCCCCTGAACCCTAAGGAATTGGAATAAATGGGGTAAATCCTGAAACAATTGGCGCACCGGGACCCCTTCTGATGCGGTGGGGCTATCTCGCCGATATCAGCCCTCCATTTACTCGGCTTAAATGTACCTCTACCTTCCAGGTAACTAAGTAATATCGCTGACGGATAAAACCTCACTATGGCCTCTAATGCCAAAAATGAGAGAAGCGTCCCTAAAATCAAAACGATGATGTTTTTTGCGGAATTATTAAGCTTCTCAGGCACGCGGGTGCGCTTTATCATAAATATTCTTCAGCCTCTCGGTAGTAAGATGGGTGTATATCTGCGTGGTAGAAAGGTTGGCATGGCCTAAAAGCTCCTGTACGGTGCGCAAATCCGCACCGCGGTTTAGAAGATGTGTGGCAAAAGAATGCCTGAAGGTATGCGGGCTTAACCCCGGACGCATCCCTAAACGCCTGATATATTTTTTGACCACGTCGCGCACTCCCCTGACGCTGATCCTCTTCCCCTGTTTATTCAGGAATACCGCCTCGCTCTCTTTCTTTTTCTTCGCCTGATATTTCCTTATGGCGGCAATTGCCGCTTCTCCTATCGGGACGATCCTCTCCTTGCGCCCTTTTCCCAAGACCTTGAGGATACCGCTGATCAAATCCATATCCGCGTTATTCAAACCCACCAGCTCAGAGATCCTTATGCCGGTAGAATAAAAAGTCTCCAGTATCGCCTTGTCGCGCAAGGCTCTCTCGCCGGATTCATTTTTGGCAAAGACCGAATCAATAAGATTAGAGACCTCTTCTTCGGTCATGAAAGAAGGGAGGTGTTTATCCTGCTTGGGGCTGGAAAGTATAAGGATAGGATTGACCTT
>DATJPP010000141.1:0-3030 GCA_035506355.1 Candidatus Margulisiibacteriota bacterium
AAAAACAACTTCCTTATCTACGGTATCGATCCTGGACGCCTCTTTATGCAGAAACAAATGCTCTTTTATATATGGGACCATCCTCCTGAAGATTTCGCCCGTACCACCGGAGGCAGGAAATTTAAATACGCTGTTATAGCCCCAGGTTGAGTCCTTGCGGTAAAGAAGGAAATTTGCCAACGTCCTCCCTTTCCCCACAACGCTGACCCCTCCCGATATCCAGCCATAAGACATATCTTCCAGCGGATGAGCCCAGGCCTTCAGGTTATGGGGAAACATAAAATGTTTGGCTATCCCGCCTCCGAACTGAGCTAATATCCATTCTTTGAAATTTCCATATACCGCTTCTTTCTCTGCCCTTGCGGATAAAAGACCTCCCAGACAATCCCAGGACTCTCTCATCGGCAAGTAGCGGATATTATTCTGGAATGGATAAGGGATCCACCTCTCCCCCAGGCGTATAAAGGCTTGACGCCGATGCTGAAGATAATCATTACCAAGCAGCTTGCCTAATAAGCCATCAAAGTATTTATGGCGGGAAAAAATTACGTGCCCACCTATATCCCAGGTAAAACCTGATTCATCCCTGAAGCTTGCAGAAAGCCCGCCTACATGGCCGTTCTTTTCATAAATTTCCCAATTTTGATAACCCAATTCCTTAAGGCGATACGCCGCGCCCAGCCCGCAGGGCCCTGACCCGATAATTACCACTTTTTTAGGATTAGCCATTCCGTACCTTATGAACCTGTGCTTTTTTAATTAACTAAAGATTTTTTATGCTGGCATGAATAATAAATGGCTCTAGGGGATTGGGGATAATTCGACTCTACTTCTTCAGCTGTTTATGCGTCCTTAGGGCAACCTCCAGCAGAGAAAGGCCCTCTTCAAAGTCTTTACCCTTATAAAAGACTCCTGATATACCGTGGACTATCGCCTCTTTTACCTTAGGGTCATCCACGTAGGCGCTGATAATGATCAATGGGATATCTTTGTTAAACTCCCTGATCCGCTTGATCGCTTCTATGCCATCCATAACCGGCATCCTCAAATCCATAAAAACAATAGCCGGATTTTTCTCTTTTATCTGCTTAATCGCATTCTGCCCGTTATCGGCCGTAATTACGTAATAGCCTTTCCCCTCCAACCAGAAAGTCATCAGCTGCCTGAAATCCGCCTCGTCATCGACCACCAGGACTACGGTATCTTTATTTTCCATGTCGACCCTCCTAGATTTATTCTATTTACTTATCACAAATCTATACCTCCCTAACCACGTACCGGGGGTATTCAATTTATACCGGCAGGGTAAAAGTAAATTTAGCGCCCTTATCTTTTTCGCTCTCCGCCCAAATTTTTCCGCCGTGCAATGTCACTATCTCTTTAGCGATAGCTAAGCCTATCCCTGTTCCGTTTATATCGGTTGAGACGCGCTCTCCCGACTGGTAGAATTTATCAAAAACCTTAGGCAGGTCTTCAGGCGAAATACCTATACCGTTATCTTCTACGCTTATCTCGACTGCATTTCCATCGGATGAAAGTTTAGCCTCAACCGCTATATTGCCTCCCTGAGGGGTAAATTTAATGGCATTGCCTATCAGGTTATTCAAAACCTGGTTTATCCTGTCCGGGTCTACGTTCAACTGAGGAAGACCTTCGTCAGTTTTAGTATTTATAGTTACGGATTTAGTCTGCGCCCAGGTATTCAAAGTCTCAACAGAATCGTTGATAAGTTCGGGAACGGATGATGCCTTGACCTTAAGCTCAACCTTGCCCGCCTCCAGCTTGGAAAGATCAAGCAAATCATTAACCAGGATATTCAGCCTCTTGAGGTTGCGTTCTGCTATAGTCAGAAACTTCTCCTGCGTTTCAGAAACTGCTCCTGCGGCACCGTCAAGTATCAGCGAGAGCGACTTATCAATGGCAACCAGCGGAGTGCGTAATTCATGAGAAACGCTGGCTACAAAGTTTGTCTTCATCTGGTCCAGCGCCTTCTGTTTAGTAATATCGCTTAAGACGGATACCATACCCACGGTCTGGCCATTTTCATTCTCCAGCACTGCCGTACTCGCACGCAATGTCTTTTTGGTTTCGTCGTGCGGGCTGATTAATTCTATCTCTTTACCCTGTTTGTCGGGCGAATCTTTTGCAAATGTAATCAATTGTTCTTCTTTAAGGTCTGAGTAAATTGATTTTCCTATTTTATCTTTTTTGGAAACCCCCAGAAGTTTCTCCGCAGCAGGGTTCATCATCACTACCTTCCCCTGGGCATCAACTACCACCAGGCCTTCGGCGACACTTCGGATGACCGCCTCCGTATTCTTCTTATCTTCTACAACCTTATTATATTTCTTCCAGGCAACCTCTTCATTATGGGTCTTCTCCTTCAGGACGGACTCATATTTCTTATTCAATTCTTGCGTATATAAATGCACTCTCTTATTTACTTCTGTCCCGACTACACTGGATAGCTTTGCATTAATCTCCTGGCTCATGCGGAGGCTACCAACAGCCTCACCTATATCTTTATAAAAACCCTGACTTAAGGGCATAGCCTTTAAATCTCCTGAAGGGCTGAGTTCCTGCAGCATCCTGCGCCTCTCGTTCTCCGCAGCCGCCTGCGCAGAGAGCTTCGATACCTGCACAAGTATGAGTGCGACTATAACGCTGATAACTACAGTTACAATATATACGACTGTCATAGTTTTTTATATTATCATAAAAGTTTTATCTCTTCAAGAACTTTGGGCAGCAAAGAAAAACCCCGCGCGTAAATTTAAAACGTGCGGGGTTTTTCTCGCAAAAATACATTATTTCTTTGGCTTCATCTTCTCAACCAGTTCGCTCATAGCCTTTCCGGCCAGGTCTTTGCAGCCTAAACCAAAGGCCAAAGCCGCGCCTAATCCGACTGAACCCAGGATGATGCTGACGGTCAACTCGGTGATACGGATGCCGATCTTTAGCTGCTCTAAAGATACAAATACGGCAAAAGCCACCACTACAATCTCTACCGTCTTACTTAAGAACTTTGAC
>DATJPP010000142.1:0-5956 GCA_035506355.1 Candidatus Margulisiibacteriota bacterium
TATCGGGTGAGCGCGGAGACTATGTAAAATATCACCGGGTCTACGCCCGGGAAGGGAAACCCTGTCTGGTTTGTAAGAGTCCGATTAAAAGGATGGCTTTGGGGGGCAGGGGAACGTACTTTTGCCCGCGCTGTCAGAGATAAGATGAAAAAACGCTTAAAAGTCAACGGGATAATTGGATTTTTTGCCTTTATCTTAATTATTCTCTTCCCCGCTGTTTTCTTGCGCAGCGAGCCTGCGGAGTTCTGGGATAGCGCCGCGGAGGTATTCGGTATAGCCATGATCTTAATGGGGCAGCTTTTGCGGATCTGTGCCCGTGGCTATAAGGCAGAAAATTCAAAAAGAGGAGAGGCCCTTATCCAGGGAGGGCCTTATGCGCTGGTAAGAAATCCTATGTATCTGGGAATTTTGCTTATCGGCCTGGGTATTGTGCTGGTCTTATTTCAATGGTGGGCCTCCGCTATCTTTCTCTTGATCTTTGTCATGCGTTACCTCCTGCTTATATTTAAAGAAGAGAAGAAATTGCAAGTACTCTTCCCCAAAGAGTTCAGTGATTATCAAAAAAGAGTACCGCGTATTCTACCTTCTATCAGTGCGCTTGCCCGTGGGGATATCAGCGAATACCTGCCTGTAAGGCCAATCTGGATTAAGAGAGAGATCGGTTCGGTATGCGCGGTATTATTTCTGACGCTTTTGCTGGAAACCTGGGAAGATATTATACGACAGGGCGCAAGGTTTTATCTTCGCGAATTAACGGCAATCTTTCTAACCATCCTCTTATTTGTGGTCACGGTTGTTTATTTAAGCCGCACAACCTCAAGGAACGATCATGCTCTTTCAGCGAGAAGCAAGAATAATTCAGAATAAGAAGCTTAGGGCGGATTTCTACGCCTGTATTTTGTCGGCTCCGGAGATAGCCAGGAGGGCTGAGCCGGGGCAATTTATAAATGTAAAAGTTGCATCTGGGGCTTCCCTGCTTTTAAGGCGGCCTTTCAGCATAAATTCTGTTCTGGGAGATAAGATAAAAATAATTTATCAGGTCCTGGGGGAAGGCACAAAACTGCTTTCAGAAAAAAAGAGGGGAGGGTATCTGGATATTATCGGGCCACTGGGGAGTGGTTTTGAGTATAAATTGCGCCAGCCTTTTCTTCTGGTCGCCGGGGGAATGGGGGTTGCGCCGTTAACCTTTCTTGCGCAGAGCGCAGCAAATATTGGAAACAAGAAATCCAATGCAGAGGGTACTGTCCTAATCGGCGCCAAGACGGCAAGCCAGCTCTTATGCGAAAAAGAGTTTAGAAAGTTAGGCTTTGATGTTAAAATAGCTACTGATGACGGCTCGCGCGGGTTCAAGGGCCGGGTCACGGAATTATTGAAGGGTGTATTAAGTTTGGGTTGCAGGTATACAGCGCTCTATTCCTGCGGCCCGCACCCCATGCTTAAAGAGGTGGCGTTTATTGCCAAAAGACACAAGATTCCCGCAGAGGTATCTCTTGAAGAACATATGGCCTGTGGAATAGGCGCATGTTTGGGTTGCGTTGTAGCTACGCGTTTTGGCCTTAAGCGGGTCTGCAAAGAAGGCCCGGTATTTAAGGCTCAAGACGTAATTTGGTAAAGGAGGCCAATGATGTCCAAACCACCTTTTGTCTCCATCATCATCCCGGTTAAGAACTTCGAGCGCACCATCGAAAAGACGTTTGAATACCTGTTGAATGTGGATTATCCACGTGATTCCTGGGAGTGGGTTATTGCCGACGGAGGCTCAACCGACAGGACGATCGCAATAATCAAGGAGTGGCAGGCAAAATATCCTTTTATCCGGTTAGTGGAAGTTCCTAACTGTCCCTCTCCCGGGTTTGCCAGAAATAAGGCCCTTGCCGTGGTCAGGGGAGAATTCCTCATTTTTACCGATGCCGACTGCGCCCCGGATAAAGAATGGGTCAATGAGATAATGAAACATTTCCTGCGCGATCCTCAGATTGCGGCAGTGGGAGGAGAAGTCTATACCTTGAAAGTCGACCCTAAGAATTTGGTTGAGGCCTGGTGCCAGCATTTCCGCTTTAATATGGTTTCTCCACGCTACGGGTTCATCAAGGAAGGCTATTACCCGGATTTCCCTTTAGAGCCGCACCCCTCGGATATCGGCGGGCACAAGGCTTATTTTTTCGGCACTTGCAATGTCGCTTATCGCAAGAGCGCGATGGAGTCAATCGGCGCTAAATTCTGGGATAGGCCGACCGGAGAAGATATGGATTTAAGTTACCAACACAGGAGCCGGGGCTGGAAATTCTATTTTGCCCCTAAGGCCAAAGTGGACCATATGCACCGCGCCGACCTAAAGGCGCTGCTGAAAGTCTGGGTCACCTATGGCCAGGCGCATCTTCCCTTGATTGATAAATACGTCAAGAAAAGAGGACTTGAGGTAATCTGCCAGTGGCTGAAAGGAAATCCTTCTTTTATCCTGCCCTTTCCCATCAGGGGCTTTGTGTATCTGGGGAATTTCCATCTTATGCACCTTTTCGCCTTTCTTTCTCTGTTGGGGCTTTTATCCAGCTTTGTCTTTCACAATCTCCTCTTGCAAATAGCTACTCTTATCTGCGTTCTTGTGACGGCGCATTTTTCCTACCAATACGTAAAGTGGAATTTTGGCATGGAGCCCAAAGATAAATTCTGGTTCTGGTTCAAAATGAAATACCTGACCAACTTGAGTTTTATTAAAGGCGGCTTAAAGGATTTCAAGAAATTTAAAATATTATGCATTGAGCCCAGTTTTTAAGGAGGCGCATATGAGCCAGCTATTGTATATCCTTTTGGGGTTAGTGACGGGAATCTTCGGGGGAATGTTTGGCATAGGCGGAGGCATTATTTTGATCCCTGCCTTAGTCTTCTTATTCGGCCTTACCCAGCACCAGGCGCAGGGGACGAGCCTTGCAGTCTTGGTGCCACCCATCGGTATCCTGGCGGCCCTGCGTTATTACCAAAACGGAAATGTAAAACTGGGAATAGCAGGGTTTATCTGCCTGGGATTTATCTTCGGAGGGTTAATCGGTGCGAATTTTGTACAGGGCCTACCCGATGCTTCTCTGAAAAAACTATTTGGGGTATTTTTGCTCTTCGTATCCCTGAGGATGATTTTTACAAAATGATGCAGCCAAAACTTTCCGTTAAGATCGGGAAATTAAAGCTTAAAAACCCGGTGATGGTTGCCTCCGGCACTTTCGGCTATGCCGAGGAGTTCAGGGATTTTCTCAATCTGCGTAACCTTGGGGCGGTGGTCTCTAAGACCGTTACCTTAAAGATGCGCCAGGGGAATCCTCCCCCGCGTACCTGTGAGACCCCGGCAGGGATGTTGAATTCCATAGGCCTGGAGAATCCGGGCCTGGATAAATTTTTAAGCGAAAAACTCCCCTTCCTAAAAAAACTAAAAGTCCCCATTGTTATGAGTATCGCCTCGGAGAATGATCCGCAGGAGTTCGTTGAATTGGCCTCCCGGCTGGATAAGGTATCCGGCATCTCTGCTTTAGAGCTCAATATCTCCTGCCCCAATATCCGCTCGCACGCTGCACGATTAATAGCCCAGAGCCCGGAAGCCACTTATGAAGTTGTAAATTCAGTGCGCCGGGCGACCAATAAGACCATCATTACCAAGCTTTCTCCGAATGTAGAGGATATCGCATCAATTGCCCTCTCCGCAGAGGAGGCGGGTAGCGATGCAGTCTCACTGATTAATACCCTTACTGGGATGAGCATAGATATCAATACCAGAAGACCTAAAATTGCCTCGGTGGTTGCTGGCCTAAGCGGCCCGGCAATAAGGCCGGTAGCCGTGCGCATGGTCCGGGAGGTATACCAGAAGATAAAGATTCCCATTGTCGGTATGGGCGGTATAATGGACGCCTCAAGCGCCATAGAATTTTTTATTGCAGGCGCTTGTGCGGTGAGTATCGGTACCGCAAACTTTGTAAACCCTAAGGCAAGTACAGAAGTTATCCGCGGAATCAAAGAATATCTTGCCCGCAACAAAATCCAGGATATCCAGGAGTTAATCGGGAGCTTAGAGGCGTGAAAAAGAATATCATACTGGCTTTGGACGTAGGCAGCCTGGCACGGGCCAGGCTCTTCGTCAACAAACTCTACCCGCAGGTCAAGATTTTCAAAGTAGGTTCGCAGCTTTTTACTGCCTGCGGTCCAAGAATAATCGAGTTATTGCGCAGGAAAGGCGCGCAGGTCTTCCTGGATTTGAAATTCTTCGATATCCCCAATACCGTTGAGCGGGCAGTAAGAGAAGCAATCAGGCTCAAGGTGCGCATGCTTACTTTGCATATCTGCGGCGGAGAGGAAATGTTGAAGTCGGCAGTTGAGGCAGCCAGGGATGAATCCCGGCGCCTGAAGGTAGGCCGGCCGCTTCTTATCGGGGTAACCGTCCTGACCAGCAAAGAATCCAAGCCCAGCGAGATTTTAAGGCTGGCCAGGCTAGGTTTAAATTGCGGTTTGGACGGGATAGTCTGTTCTGCCAGAGAGGTAGCTTTTATACGCCGGCAGATTAAAAAAAGATTTATTATCATTACCCCCGGTATACGCCTTGGTGGGGGAAATAAAGACGATCAGAAGAGGACGGCTACGGCAGCCCAGGCCTTGCGCGCGGGGAGCGATTTTTTGGTTATCGGCAGGCCCCTGCTTGAGGCAGATGATCCCTTGAAGGTGTTGAAGACAATAAGATAATATGGATTTCACAGGAAAATCCGTCAGGAGGCAGGCGATGATAATGAAGAAGCGGCAGTTATTTATTACACTGGCAATCATTGCTGTTTTTGCAGTCAGCTCTGCTTTGGCCAAGATGCTGGAGAGCGCGCCACCCCACCTATCTACCAAACAGCAGAGGCTGAATAAAATACAGGCGAGAGTGAATACCCTGGATAAGAAACTGAATTTAAGCGAGCCGCAGAAGAAACAGATTACCGAGATCCTCTCCCGGGTCAAGGATAAGGCAGTTGAGATCCTGGAGGATGCAAGCCAGAGGATATCACAAATTAAAGAATCCGGGGAAGCGGAGATCGAAAAAACTCTTACCAAAGAACAGCAGGATAAATTCAATAACGTTTATGAGAAGGAAGGGGAAGACGAGGATATCGTCAAGGTGCTCAAAAGCAGCTATTGACTTAAGGTCCCTTCAGGTTAAGGCATTCTTTATAACTGGATGGTTATATTGTAACTACGAACCCCGTTCAACACTCACGGGGTTTTTATGAGGTTATTCTTTTGAGTAAAAACAAGCAAAATACGGTTAAAACTACTCTCCGTCAGAAGTTAATCCTTATAACATTAGGGTTTCTTCTCACTCTTGCCATACTTGAAGCAGGATTACGCCTAGCCGGTTTTATGCTTGCATCTTTTCAGGAGCAGAGAAACAAGGTTTCTATCCGGCAAAAAGGTGCCTACCGTATCATGTGTTTAGGCGAGTCTACTACTGCAGGACAATACCCGCTTTTCCTCGAAGAGATATTAAACAGCCGTAATATAGGAATAAAATTCAGCGTTATAGATAAAGGTATTGTAGGCGTTAAAACAATGGCTATAGTGGAGCAGCTAGAAGCTAATCTGGATAAGTATCGGCCCGACATGGTCATTACCATGATGGGGATTAATGATGAGGAACCGCAGATGCTTTATAAGGGCATTTTTTATTCCAAGGTTACAAATTTTCTCAAATCTTTTAGAACATATAAATTAACCAAGCTCCTTAGGCAGCATATGATAAGCAAGTTGCGAGAGCTAAGGTTAACTAAAATTAAGTCATATCTTGAGCTGGCTTGGTTTTATCAAGACCAAGGCAAGTCACCCGAAGTTGAGGCAACATTGAAGAAGATTATAGAACTCTACCCCGGAGATATCAGGGGATATTTTGAACTGGCCTGGCTTTACCGAAACCAAGGCAAGTTCCCTGAGGCCGAGGCGTTAC
>DATJPP010000143.1:0-2031 GCA_035506355.1 Candidatus Margulisiibacteriota bacterium
GCATCAGCATTCTCCAGAGATCAACCAGGAGCTTTCTAACCTTGCAGGGAAGAAGCTGGAGGTTATCTTTGTGCCGCACCTCTTACCTTTAAACCGGGGGATACTGGCTACGGTATATGCTAAGAAAACTAATAAGGCTCAAAATTTAGTCGAGCTCTACAAGAAGTTTTATAAGAAAGAGCCTTTTGTGAGAATCAAGGCCTCAGGCGAGTTCCCGCGGATAAAAGACGTAGCCGGTACCAACTTTTGCGATATCGGGATACAGGATGCCGGAGATTCCGTGATTATCATCGCTTCTATTGACAACCTCCTGAAGGGTGCTTCAGGGCAGGCAGTGCAAAATATGAACATTATGTATAATTTTCCCGAAGATACAGCTTTGCTATGATGAAGGTTTATAAGAAGGCGCTCCTACCAATAGGTTTTAAAGCTAATGGCTTGAACTGCGGGATAAGGAAGTCAAAGAAACTGGATCTGGCTTTGATCTACTCCCAAATTCCGGCAAAGGCAGCCTGTTTTTTTACCACCAACAAGATCAAGGCTGCCCCGGTTCAACTGGATATTATCCATCTTAAGAAGGGCAGGTCCCTTATCCAGGCGATAATCGCCAATAGCGGGAACGCCAATTGTTTTACCGGTAAGGCAGGTTTTAAGGATGCGGAGTCAATAGCTGCGGTTTTAGCAAAACACCTGAAGGTTAAAAAAGAACATCTTCTGGTCGCATCCACGGGAGTGATAGGGAAGAGGCTTCCCGCGGGTAAAATAAAAGTTACGATACCGAATCTGGCCCGGGGACTTTCATCTGCCGGTATTGATAAGGCAAAGTCAGCGATCATGACTACAGATACCTTTGCCAAAGAGATAAGCGTAAAATTTACGCTTTCAGGAAAGGTAATTACAATCTGCGGCATTGCCAAGGGCGCGGGGATGATCGCGCCTGATATGGCGACGATGCTTTGTTTTATCATGACCGATGCCAATATCAGCCAGGTGATTTTAAAAAAGGCGTTAAAGGAAGCAGTGGATAATTCATTTAACTGCGTAACCGTGGATGGCTGTATGAGCACTAATGACACTGTGGCAATACTGGCAAACGCAGCTGTGGGAAACCCTCTAATTACCGGCGGTCAAAAACTGGCTTTATTCTCTAGGGCCTTAAATTTAGTCTGCCTTGAGCTGGCCAAGATGATGGTTAAGGACGGTGAGGGCGCGAGTAAATTTATCAAGATCATGGTCGAAGGTGCAAAGAATGCCTCTCAGGCCAAGAAGGCAGCCTTAGCTATTGCCAACTCCAATCTCTTTAAGACCGCGATGTACGGAGAGAATCCTAACTTCGGCAGGATAGTTGCTGCCGTAGGCGCAAGTGGCGCGGAAGTAAAAGAGGAGAGTTTTAAAGTAAAGGTAAGCCCTTTGCAAAAACGGGATATAGATATTTGTGTGGACCTTAACAGGGGGGGCGCTTCGGCAACCGTATATACATCCGATCTTACGCCCCAATATATAAAAATCAATGCCGAATACAACTAGAACGAGGGATTAATGGAAGAGGCGATTAAAAAAGCGGAAGTGCTGATTGAGGCCCTTCCTTATATTAAAAAGTTCCACAAGAAGGTTATCGTCGTCAAATATGGGGGAAGTATTCTTGGCGAAGAGAAGATCCGCAGGGGGGTATTAGAGGATATTGTTTTCTTAAACCTGATGGGCATAAAGACAGTCCTGGTGCACGGAGGCGGACCCAACATATCCGAACGGATGCGCTTAACCGGGAAGAAGACGGAATTCGTAGACGGGATGCGCGTTACCGATCCCGAGACCCTGGAACTGGTGGAGGAGGAGCTGGAAACTCTTAACAAGCTTATCGTGACTGAGCTCTCTGAACTGGGGGCGAAGAGCGCGGGTTTAAACGGCAAAGAGAAGAACATCATACAGACAGAAAAGAAGAAGGCTAAGATCGATTTGGGGCTGGTGGGGAATATCGTCAAGATAGATAACGAAGCGATCCTGGAAGAATTAAAAGAGGGAAAGGTAGCG
>DATJPP010000144.1:0-4283 GCA_035506355.1 Candidatus Margulisiibacteriota bacterium
CCGGGCCTTTCAAGGGCACGGCCGGGACGCCTTTCTCTCTTAGGCCTGATAATACGCTGATAAGCTCTTTTTCCAAGAAGATATTATTCTTGAGATTCAGAAAATAAAACTTCCTGAATCTCTCCAGCACATCAGCCGGGACCTGCCCTGGCTCCATTTTCATGAGGCGAAGGCATAATATTGCCTTCAGAGAATATCTCGATGCTAAACGCTCAAATATTTCCCAATCACCCTCCCGGAAAGAGCGCAGCTTCCCTCCGATATCTGCCTTATCGCTGTCGTCGCGCAAGATACCAAGGATGATATTCTGGATATCCTTAACCCTGGCCATATTCCTCTCTTCTTTTCACCTCTATAAAATATTTTGTTTGTTTTGCCTCATTTAATATGTTAGCATAAAGCCATGTTAAATAAAATAAAAAACCGGATTGAGCAGGAACTGGGCTCTTACATAAAAAGGCTCGATAAAAAGCATTCCCTAAGCAAAATATCCCCCGTACTTTTCAGCCATATCCGTGAATTCCTCCTGCGCAAAGGCAAACGCATAAGGCCATCACTCTGCGTTATCGGGTATTTAGGTTTTGCCAAGACCCCTGCTCCCGGTCTTTATACCACCGCCCTCTCCCTTGAACTACTACATGACTTCATGCTTGTCCACGATGACATAATCGATAAATCGGATACGCGCCGCGGAAAACCCTCCATGCATGCGATGTTAAACCGTTACCTCTCCAGGTTCCGCAATATCAAATTCAGCGGACAGGACCTGACTATAGTAATCGGTGATGTCATGTATGCCATGGCCCTCCATGCCTTCATGACTATAAGAGAAAAGAAGGAAAATAAGGAAGCAGCGCTTGAGAAACTTATCGAGGCTGCCCTCTACACCGGAAGCGGAGAGTTTCTTGAGCTTCTTTACGGGACAAAGGGGATAGAACAGGTCAAGAGGGAAGATATTTACAAGATCTACGACCTAAAAACCGCCAACTACACCTTCGCCTCTCCACTTGCGATAGGGGCGATACTCGCCGGAGCCGGAAAGGACCAGGCGGATAAGCTCTTTGACTACGGTATCTATCTGGGCAGGGCCTTCCAGATAAAAGACGATATTCTCGGGATTTTGAGCGAAGAAAAAGAAACGGGAAAATCTTCGCTTACCGATTTACGCGAAGCCAAGAAGACTATCCTGATATGGTATGCCTATAATAATTCCAGCGTTTTAAATAAACGTATTATAACGAAGATACTGACAAAGGATAAAGCCGGCCTTTCCGACCTCCATAAGATGCGTCGGATTATCCTGGAATCGGGGGCGCTGGATTATGCTAAAAAAGAAACCTTAAGGCTTCTTGAAAACGCCACCGACCTCATTCACTCATCAAAGATAAAGAAACCCTGCAAAGATTTACTTACTGCTTTTGCCCAGGAGGCGCTTCGCATATAATTACTTTTTATAATCCGGGCAAACATATATGCACTTCCCGCTTTTCTCATCTATCGCCAATTCATTCTGCGGATCAAGCTCTAAAGCCTTTGAAAGAAAAATATCGTGTTTGGAGGTATCTTTTTCCAGCTTATAGAGTTGCGCAAGCCTTACATAAACATCGGGGAAGAGCGGGTCTAATTCAACAGTCTTGTTTAAGTAGATCTCCGCTTCTTCAGGATCCCCCCCCGCCAGAGTTGGAGCCAAAAGATAAAAACTCCCAAGCCCGAAGAATACGGGTGCAGAGATAGGCTGCAGTTCCCGGGCCTTCTTTAAAGCAGGGAGTACTGCCGTACCATTTGCAAACTTAGAAAGAGGCCCCTGGCTGTGAGCGATTATCCCCTTTGCCCCGGCAAAAACAGCATAAGCGCGCACATAATTGGTCAAATCCGTATCGCCGTATTCCCCCTGCCGTATCACTTTCTTTGACAGCTGGACAGCCTCCTGAAAATCCAGCAGCAGGAACTTCACATAAGCAAGGCTGATATAAGCAGGAGAAAAATCCGGCCTGGCAAGCACAATATCGCTCAAGATCTTTTCCGCCTCATGCAATTTATGCCTCTTACGCAGGATTTCAGCTAAACCCCACCTCGCCTCTTCGCTTGTGGGGTCAATCCTAAGCATCTTATTGAATTCCCTCTCTGCATCCTGATCTTTATGCAAATTGAGGTATATCAGCGCAAGCACATATGAATCTTGTAGAGAGCCGGGGTTGGCTTGAGAGGCCGAAATGGCTTCATCCAGGGTAATTTTCTCGGAGCGCTCATGCAAGCTCTTCCACTCCAGCGCCAAAGAAGCCTCGACCATGAAACAAGATAAAATTATTGCGGCCAGGAATCCAGCCTTATTCATCATACAGCCTCCTTAAGGGATAGTGAGTTTATTCTATTGCTAATCAGTGCAATTTTCAAATGGAAATTTTTCCGATTCCATTATAAAATAATAGGTATGAAAGTCAACCTGGCTAAATCAGCCGGATTCTGTTTCGGCGTTAAAAGAGCGCTGGCTATTGCCATCGAAACATCATCTTCCGAAAGCAAAATTTATATGCTCGGCGATATCGTGCACAATGAGGATGTTGTAAGGCAGATAAGCGAAGCCGGCATAAAAAAGATCAAGAAATTGGGGATGGGAAAGGGTAAAACGCTTTTGATCCGTGCACACGGCACCGGCATAAAGACGCTTGAGAAAGCGCGCCGCCTCAACTACAAAGTCGTAGATGCCACCTGCCCCATGGTGAAAGAGATACACAGGATCGCCAGGGAACTGGAGGCGAAAGGCTACAGGATAATCGTCATCGGAGACAAGAGGCATGATGAGGTCCAGGGGATAATCGGGCAACTTAAAAGAAAGGCGGTAGTGATAGACGCTATCGGGAATATCCCTTTCAATGTAATACGCAGGATACAAAAAGGATGCGTGGTGGTCCAGTCCACGCAGAATATCGAAAAGGTGCTTTTGATCGTGGAGGTGTTAAAAAGCTATATCCGAAAGCTGAAATTCTATAATACCATCTGTAAACCCACCAGAATAAAACAGGAAGAAATAAAGATGCTGCCTCTTGAGAACGATGTCATGCTTATCATCGGCTCAAAGAACAGCGCCAATACCAAAAGGCTGTATGAGATCTCCTCATCCCTGAACAAAAAGACCTACTGGATAGAATCAAAAAAAGAACTGAAGAAAAACTGGTTCAAGAAGGCAAAAAATGTCGGGGTGACCGCTGGGGCTTCTACCCCGGATACCACCACTCAATCCGTAATCAAATACCTCCGCTCCCTCCCCTAAGTTGCGTGTCTTCTTTTTCTTGACTGCTCATTTATTTCGTGTAAAATATTTCTACAATTCCCCCTTAGCTCAGTCGGTAGAGCGAGTGGCTGTTAACCACCAGGTCCGAGGTTCGAGTCCTCGAGGGGGAGCCACTAAAACTTAACCCTCTGCGACAATTTATGTTGCAGAGGGTTTTTGTTAAGAGTAAAATATTACTGGCTATTGCGGAGATTATGGAGATGGCGGCTAAATTAATAACAGATGAAGTGAAAGAATTTCTGGAAAATAGAGGTTTTGTTAGTATCGGAACAAGCGATGCTAACGGTCAGCCCTGTGTCGTGCCAAAGTTTTTGATAGCAGTTGAGGATGACTTTATTTATATAGCTGATTTTCTAATTGCCCCGACATTTGAAAATATAAAGGTCAATCCTAAAGTATCGCTTGCAGCTATTGATATGGATACGTTGCTTCGTTATCAGATAAATGGAACAGCGCAAATAATAGATAAAGGGCTAGAGCACGATAAGCTTGTGAGCGAATTAAGAAAGAGAGAATTAAATTTTACTGTAGAGCGTATCGTTAAGGGTGTTCAAAAAGAACAAAAACACAAAGATTTTGAATATACATTTCCCGAACGTTTTGTGGTAATAAAAATTAAAGTAAAAGATATTCTTAAGATAATGCCGAATGCAAAATCTGAAAGAAAGAATATGAATGAAGAATAGGCTCAAAGAGGAAATAATATTATTCGTCAGTATTATTAAATGGGTGGTCTTGGCATCCATAGTCGGGATAATAGTCGGCTTAGCCACAACATTATTTTTAAATATATTAAATTGGAGCAGAGGATTTGGTAGCCACTACCCTTATTATTTTCTTTCTCTGCCTATAGCCTTATTCTTGAGTACGGCCATAATTAAATATCTGGCTCCCGAAGCAGAAGGACACGGAACAGAAAAAGTAATTGAGGCTATCCACAAGCGTTCTGGTAAGATTAAAGCAATGGTCGTGCCTGTTAAACTTGTGGCTA